>NZ_VPBO01000019.1:0-80942 GCF_013418655.1 Acinetobacter sp. YH12128
CAAGTAACTTGGACCAGTGTTGATCATTTAGCATTGTTCGAGGCATAGCGAGTGTAAAATTGGGTTTGGCGATTTAATTTTACTATCTCGCTATTTTTTTAATCAACAAATGTCAACAGACCCTAATCTTAATTGAAAAAAGTTTGTTAGTTAGTGCCTCTAAATCCGATGGAATTTGCTCTATCAGGGAGTTTAAGAAAGAAGTACCTAAAAAAACCACATTTTTATGATAAAAATCTAAAATATGTGAAAATCTTTCATTTAATTCATTAATTTCACTATCATCTAATAAAGTTAATATAACTAAAGATTTCAAATGGTTTTTGTTAAGAAAGCTATTCAACATCTTTGATGTAGATTCTACATAGGTTGAAATATTTTTTTCATATTCAATAAACTTTTTAGGATCTAAGTTTTTACTTTCTTTTAATATAATTTCATTTGGGAATACAGCAAAATTTATAGCTACAGGCCCACTTATATCATCAATATTTTCATCTGTAATTATGTTGTAAATTAATTCATTAACTTCAACATATTCTTCAAATGCAATATCTTTGTATTCGAGATATTGTTTTAAAATTGTTTCAATAAATATTTGAATATCTACGGTATGAAGTATCCCTTTTCTTTTAAAAATATCTTTTATTAAATAATCTATGTTCATAATTGTAAAAAAAGAAGCCCCTAAAGGCTTCTTTTTACAGAATAAAAGTCAAATAAGCAACACATTAAAGCGCCGCAATCTGCTCCATATTCGCATTAATCTTCGCTAACTGGTCAGCAAACTCAGCAAGTTTCACTTTCTCACCTTCAACTACAGCCGCAGGTGCTTTCGCCACAAAACCTTCGTTCGCAAGTTTAGTTGCAATTTGGTCATGCTGTTTTTGAACCTTGTCTAAGTCTTTCTGTAAACGACCTAATTCCGCTTTCGGGTCAATTAAACCTTTCATTGGAACAAATACAGACACATGACCGACGACAGAAGAAGAAGACAATGGCGGTTGTTCAGCATCAGCTAGGAAGGTAATGCTTTCAACTTTTGCCAATGCTTTAAACAACGGTTCAATACGAGCAATTTGTGCTTTTTCAGCATCAGTCGTGTTTTGCAGAAGAACAGGCAACAAGCGAGCATTACCTAAGCCCATCTCACCACGGATATTACGTACCGCACCAATCAAACCTTGCAGCCATTGCATATCTGCTTCAGCTTGTTCGTTGATTTTCGCTTCATCCGCAACAGGGTACTGAGCCAACATGATTGTTTCGCCAGAAATGTTCAGTTTCGGCGCAAGCGTTTGCCAAATTTCTTCTGTTAGGTAAGGCATCAACGGATGAGCCAAACGTAAAGATGCTTCCATTACAGCAAGAAGAACACGACGTACTTCAGCTTTACGCTCAACTGATACGTTTTCATCATTTAGAACAGGCTTAGTCAGCTCGACATACCAGTCACAGTATTCATTCCAAATGAACTCGTAAATCGCTTGTGCAGCCAAGTCTAAACGGTAAGTCGCAAATGCTGTTTGCACCACTTGTTCCGCTTTTTGCAGACGGCTCACGATCCATTGTTCAGGCAATTCCCAAAGGTCTTGACGTACTTCTTGACCAATCACTTGCTCTTCGCAGTTCATCATCACGAAACGGGTAGCGTTCCAGATTTTGTTGGCAAAGTTACGGTAACCTTCAACACGTTTCATGTCGAACTTGATGTCACGACCTGTGTTTGCAAGCGCACAGAATGTGAAACGAACAGCATCTGTACCGTAAGATTGAATACCTTCAGGGAATTCTTTACGGGTCGATTTTTCAATCTTCGCGGCTTGTTTCGGGTTCATCAAACCTGTGGTACGTTTTTGTACTAAAGTTTCAAGATCAACACCGTCAATCAAATCTAATGGGTCAAGCACGTTGCCCTTAGATTTAGACATCTTCTGACCTTCGCCATCACGTACCAAACCGTGAACGTACACAGTTTTGAACGGAACTTGCGGTGTGCCGTCTTCATTTTTCATGAAGTGCATGGTCATCATGATCATGCGGGCAACCCAGAAGAAGATGATGTCAAAGCCAGTCACAAGCACATCAGTTGGGTGGAAAGTATTTAAGAAATAGTTTTCTTTATCTTTCGCTGCGTCGCCAGTCCAACCTAAAGTTGAGAATGTCCAAAGACCAGAAGAGAACCATGTATCAAGCACGTCTTCGTCTTGTTTCAATTCAACTTCAGGTGCAATGCCATTTTTCGCACGAACTTCAGCTTCGTCGCGACCGACAAATACATTGCCTTCAGCATCGTACCAAGCAGGGATACGGTGACCCCACCACAATTGACGTGAAATACACCAGTCTTGAATGTTGTTCATCCACGCCATGTACATGTTGCTGTATTGCTCAGGAACGAATTTAATCTCGCCATCTTTTACAGCTTTGATTGCAGGCTCAGCAAGAGGAGCGATCTTCACATACCATTGGTCTGTTAGAAGTGGCTCAACGATCACGCCTGAACGGTCACCACGAGGTGGCTTCAAGGTATATGGTTGAATTTGGTCTAACCAGCCTTCAGCTTCCGCTTGAGCAACCAATTTTTTACGTGCTTCAAAACGTTCTAAACCAATGTAGTCCGCAGGTGCAGGAATAGTTTTAGAAATTTGCTCGCCCGCTTTTGCGATATATTCAAAATCGCTCAACACTTCCGCATTTTTGTTGAAAATGTTGATGATTGGAAGTTCACAGCGTTTGCCCACTTCATAGTCATTGAAGTCGTGCGCAGGGGTGATTTTCACACAGCCTGTACCAAATTCTTTGTCTACATATTCGTCTTTAACGATTGGAACAGCACGGCCTGTAATTGGCAGGATAATGTTTTTACCCACAAGCGCCGCATAGCGTTCATCATCAAGCGCAACCGCAACTGCTGTATCGCCAAGCAATGTTTCAGGACGAGTTGTTGCAACCACGATGTGATCTTTACCGTCGTGCGTGCGGATTGATTTGTCTTCAAAGAAATATTTGAAGTGCCACAATGAACCTGCTTCTTCTTTATCAGACTCAACTTCTAAGTCAGAAAGGGCAGTTTGTAGTTTAGGGTCCCAGTTGACTAGGCGTTTACCACGGTAAATTAAGCCTTCTTCATGTAGCTTAACAAATACTTCTTTCACAGCATTTGATAAACCTTCGTCCATGGTGAAGCGTTCACGAGACCAGTCTACAGATGAGCCTAGACGACGAATTTGACGGGTAATGTTACCGCCAGATTGTTCTTTCCATTCCCACACTTTTTCGATGAACTTTTCACGGCCAAGGTCGTGACGGCTGATGCCTTCTGCGCCAAGCTGACGTTCAACAACCATTTGCGTTGCGATACCTGCGTGGTCGGTACCCGGCTGCCAAAGGGTATTTTTGCCAGACATACGGTTATAACGAGTCAACGCATCCATAATGGCATTGTTGAAACCATGACCCATGTGCAAGCTACCAGTGACGTTTGGTGGCGGAATCATAATACAGAATGAATCACCTTTTTGAGATGGCTTGAAGTAGCCTCTCTCTTCCCAAGTCTTGTACCATTTTTTTTCGATCTCGGTCGGATCGTAGGTCGTAGCAATATTTTGCGCTGAATCAGTCATAGTCTAAACAGATCAAAAGTGGATAAAAAATTAGATCTATTGTAGCAAAAAAAATGGTGAATTAGGGATGTTGGGCGAATGTTAACTTTTAGGATTTGGCAGTAAATAAAAGAGTCCGTATGATAGGACCTAAGATAAGAAGTATCCATTGATCCCAAAACTAAGATAAAAGGAGCAATATCAAATGACTTATTCTATTTCTTTAAAGATTCAACCTACGACATATCAACGTTTTGAGACGATTCATCAAAAACTTAATGCAGGTGAAACAGAAAGTCAGTCCAAAGCCTTAGGGGATAATCTAGCGGATATTGCATGTGAAATTTTAGATCAAGTTTTTGGTCAAATGGCGCGCATGAATAAGTCTGGAGACAATGAATCCGAAAAAATTATTCAGCAAATACGTGAAACGACCCGTAAATATATGCCGTGGTCTGTGTCTTTTTTCGGCAATGACCGCCTTGTACCGATGGTGAATTATTTATATGGACGTTTTTATAGCGAAGATGGTCAGCATTTTATGCATTACCCGATCGATGCCTCTCTAGCGAATGACTTGCTAGGCTTTGTCAGTCAGATGAAAGACGGGCAAAACCAATATGTGCCGCTCGCGTTGAAAGCATTCACGCAAGTGGTCGATGCAGGGGTGACGCATTTGGTGCGTGAACCAAAAAAAATGCTGAAATTTAATATGGTGGTGGATAAAACTTTAACCGGTGTCATCAATCTCACCACGCAACTCGGATATAAACGCTTCGATAAACTCGGCAAAATTTATGATGCACAATCGATGAGTCAGTACTTTGATCATTTTATGGTGTTTTTGAGCAATGAGCCTGTACTACATAAAGCATAAAATACATATAAATGAATAAATTAGTTATTTAAAAGGATGTCAAAATGGCAAAACGTGATGATTTGAACGGAAAAGTGGTATGGATTACTGGGGCATCTTCAGGTTTGGGTGAAGCTTTAGCGAAAGAATGTGCTTTGCAAGGGGCACAGGTCATTTTGACCGCACGTCGTTTTGAAGAGTTGGAAAAAGTCCGGGTTTCATTATTACATCCAGATCAGCATCTTTCAGTGTGTGCAGACATTACCAATGAAGAACAAGTTCGCCATGCTTATGAACAAGTCCTTGCGCATAAAGGCCGAATTGATTGGCTAATCAATAATGCGGGATTGAGTCAGCGTGCATTGATTACGGATACGACTATGCAAACTGAACGTGCCATCATGGAAGTAGATTATTTTTCGCAAGTCTATTTAACCAAAACCGTTTTACCGACATTTTTAGCACAAAAGTCTGGTCGAATTGCTTTTGTCTCAAGTGTTGCAGGCCTCTTAGGGACACAGTACCGCGCGACCTATTCTGCTGCAAAAGCTGCCATTCATATGTGGGCGAACAGTCTACGTGCGGAAGTTGCGGATCAAGGGGTGGGCGTATCGGTGATATTCCCCGGATTTGTCAAAACCAATGTTTCATTTAATGCACTCAATGGTGCCGGCAAGCCACAAGGGCATCAGGATGAAGCCATTGAAAATGGTCTAGAAGCCAATGAGTTTGCCGAAGCAGTAGTGCAATCTTTGCAACGAGGGGAAGAATACATCGTGGTGGGTGGTTCTAAAGAAAAGCTCGGAGTTTGGGTGTCACGTTTATCACCGACAACGTTGTATAAAATGATTCGTAAAACCAAAGTGAAGTAAGTTTTAACAAGTTTAAATTGTTTAAAAGTCACTCTTAACAGTGACTTTTTTAATGAGTATCGAGATTATAAGAAATGAAAAAGAATAATTTTAACAAATGGGGAATAGCCATCATTTTGTGCGCAATCATTGGTGTAATTGGTACGGTGGCTTATTTTTATTTTAAACAGAAAACTCAAAAAATTGAGCACAACTCAACACTCGAAAAGCCTGAAAAAGAAATAGGAACTGTATCAGAACCAGTTACTGAATCTGTTGAGATTGAACCTAATGTTGAAGCGGCGAGTGCAGAAGTTGTAATACGAGGACCGAACGAGGGGTGGTTACCGATCGAAGCACTATTTGATGAAAAAGGATTATTGAAGTCTGAGTATTATAGTCAAAATCCTCAAGATTCAGATGTTGATAAATTACCTTATAGCTCGAATAAAATTGGTGATTTTAAATGGCGAGCTGAATTTCATCCTGTTGATGATTTTAAAGGCGATCAAGCTAGACTCAAAGATCAATGTTTTGGATATTGTATTTTAGTGAAAGGTAAGTTGCTGACCAGTGTTGAATCGACTGTATTTACAGGAGCATTTATTGCGAAAGATCATTTGATCGAAGTGATTGTACATAAGGGGAGTGGCGCATATATGCCTGTCAACTATAGCTTTATCAAAATCGACAAAGCTGGTAATGCAGAGTTAATCTCAGATGATCATAATTCTTACAAAGATCAATTGGCTCGTATCAATCATTCGGGACTCGAGATTGACTTAAAACCATTTAGAAAACTTCAATATTTTCTTCTAATGAATGAAAATGGTTTAAATGTGTCGATGCAAAAACCCAATAAGGTGGATGTCGAACCGACTCAGTGTAAAGAGTATTACGAAGGAACATTAGAGGCATGTCCAACTTTATATGGATGTAAAGCTGACATTGTGGTGCAAGATCTGGCACGTGCTTATGCTGGAGATGTTGCATTTAGTTATCATGATCCAAATATTGATGAAAAGAAATTTAATGAAGTTTGTTTTAAAGTTTGTCGCAATGAAAATGTGAGTTATGAAGAGTTTGAAAACACATTGTGTAAAGTAAATTAAATAGTAAAAATGAATTGGGGAGAAGTAGAGAGATCAGATGTCTCTCTTTTGAATTGCTGTCCCATACGCAAAGACTTCGACCATGCCGCCTTGCATACCCAACTCAGTGGTGCTTAAACGCAGGCCCATAATTTGCGTTGCGCCCATCTTTTCAGCTTCTTGCTTTAAACGCACCACGGCTTCACGACGTGCCCGATCAACGATGCTTTCATAACTGGTTAAACGTCCGCCAAAGAAGTTCTGAATATTGGCAATCACATATTTAAAATAATCATGTGAAATCACTACATTACTTGAAATCAGTTGTCCGAATTGTTCAGTAGTTTTAAAGCGGTTGTTGTCTATGCGAATATGCGCCAATCGCTTTTCTTGAGCTTCGAGTTCTTTGAGATGCTTTTGTTCGATATGGCGACCGAAGCCCCAACCAATACAAAAGAGCACCACAAAGATCAGGACTTTAAAAATAAAGGCATCCATGACTTAGTCCTGAGTTGGAAATGGGTCTGGTAGTTTTGCTGAGTTGGCTTCTACGCGAACTGCCGTGCCATACACAAATAATTCAGAGGCGCCTTGAGCAATATTTGAGGTTGAAAAACGGATACCGACGACTGCATTCGCGCCTAAGGCACGTGCTTTATTAATCATACGGCTCATAGCTTCTTGACGGGATTCTTCGAGTAGTTCTGTATAACCTTTGAGTTCACCACCCACGATATTTTTTAGGCCAGCCATAAAGTCACGACCAACATGTTTACTGCGGACAGTACTGCCATAAACGACATCAAGTTGTTGTGTAATGGTATGACCCGGAACAGATTCAAGATTACTTAAAAGCATTTTTAGTTATCAATATAAAAAGGTGAATTGAAGATAGGAAACTCTTCAACAAAAAGCAATATGTTCATTTTTATTTTGTAGCTCCGATCTAAAAATGAAAAAGCCCACCGAAGTGAGCTTTTCAAATATTACGGGCTAGGCTAAATCAAATTATTGTTTTGATGCAGCTTTACGCTCAGCAGTAGAAGGTTGGTATTGCACAGCATCAGAAGTGTTGGCTTTGATACCACCACCAAGTGTTTTATACAATTCAACTTGATTGTTGAGATTTGCTTGTTCAAGCAACAACAAACCTTGCTCAGCTGCATAAGATGCACGCTGCGCATCAAGTACAGTTAAGTAGCTATCAATACCAGCACGGAAGCGGGCATTTGACAGTTTGTAGGTTGTATTGGTTGCATCAACTAAACGGCGCTGTGCTGCAATACGGTCACCAATGTTTTGGCGAACTGCAAGCGCATCATTTACTTCACGGAAAGCTGACTGAACTGATTTTTCATAATCAGACAATGCAATTTTCTGGTCAGTTTCAGAAACTTTAATATTGGCCTGACGTGTACCCCAGTCGAAGATTGGAATATCTAGGCTAGGGCCAGCAGACCATACAAAGTTGCCTGATTTAAATAGATCACCTAAGTCCGTTGAAGCATAACCCGCAGAACCTGTCAGGCTAATCGTAGGGAACAGACGTGCTTTAGCTGCACCAATGTTCGCACCGGCAGCAGACAGTTTATATTCAGCTGCACGGACATCTGGACGGTTGTTCAACAAGTCACTTGGAATACCTGAACCAATGGTATTGGTCGAAGTAATTCGATTGACACGTTGGTTCGGCAGCAAGTTCGCAGGTACTTGTTGACCCACTAATAGGTTCAATAAGTTTTGCGCTTGAGCAATTTGAGTTTTGTAGTTCGCAACATCATTACGTGCAGTTTCTACAGAAATTTGAGCCTGACGAACAGGAACTTCACTGTCAATACCGACATCAAAACGCTTTTTGTTCAGGTTGTAAGATTCAAGCTGAGCCTTTAAGGTTTGATCTGCAAGCTTCAAGTTTGAGTTAGCGTATGCATAGTTTAACCATGCTTGAGCCACTTGACCGATCAACGCAATTTGTGTTGCATCACGGGCACTTGCAGTTGCAAGGTAACTGTCTAAAGCATTGTCTTTTAAGCTACGTACACGACCCCAAAAATCAAGTTCATAAGCAGTGACACCTAAACCGACATTATAAGAGGTGATAGGCTTTTGTGTATTCAACGTGTCTTGACGAAGTACACTACCACTTGCACCAATGGTTGGTAATTGACCATTGGCAGTGATTTGATACTGTTGCTGTGCACGTTCAATATTTAAAGCAGCCGTACGTAGGTCACGGTTATTGGCTAAAGCTAAGTCAAGAACTTGTACCAGACGTTGGTCAGCAAAGAAATCTTTATATCCTTGTTCAGCAACAGAAGTACCAGAAGCACTTGCTGTGTAGCTTTCGGGGATATTGGTCTGAACAACCGGCTCTGGACCACGCATGCTTTGGCAGGCAGCCAAAGCAAGCGCAAGTGAAGAAACCGCAATGCTACGACCTGCAATAGACCATACATTTTGCATCACGATAAATGCTCCTGATTATTTTGTTGTTTTGGTTTGTACTTAAAGATACTTCGGATCCATACGTAGAACACAGGAATAAAGAAGATACCAAGTAGGGTAGAACTGATTACGCCACCCAATACACCATAACCTACAGAGTGCTGGCTACCTGCACCTGCACCCGAAGAAAGGGCAAGCGGAAGTACACCAAAACCAAAGGCTAAAGTGGTCATGATAATTGGACGTAGACGCATTTTAGCGGCATGCAATGTTGCGTCAAACAGATCTTCACCTTTTTCTTGAAGTTCTTTGGCGAATTCTACGATCAAGATCGCATTCTTCGCGGACAAACCAATGACGGCAATAATAGCCACCTGGAAGTAAATGTTATTCGCCAAGTTTGGATTTTTGAAGAACACCATTCCAAGGAAAGTCAGTAATAACGCACCCAATACACCTAATGGTACAACCAGTAATACTGAGAACGGAATAGACCAGCTTTCATACAAGGCAGCAAGACATAGGAAGACGATTAACAATGAAAGTGCGTATAGGAATGGTGCTTGTGCGCCAGACTCACGTTCTTCTAGAGATAAACCAGTCCATTCATAGTCAAAGCCTTGAACGCCCATCGAAGGAAGTTTTTGTACAATTTCTTCCATCGCTTTCATCGCGTCGCCCGAACTTACACCTACACCCGGTGAACCTTGAATGTTCACAGATGCGATACCGTTATAACGTTCAAGACGTGGTGAACCATAAGTCCATTCGCCAGTAGCGAAGGTCGAGAATGGTACCATTGTGCCTTGGTTGTTACGGACATACCACTGGCTCAGGTCTTCAGGCATCATACGTGCCGCAGCTTCACCTTGTACATAGACTTTCTTCACACGACCACGGTCAACGAAGTCATTGATGTAAGAACCACCCCATGCCATACCCATTGTGGTGTTAATCTCAGAAATACTCACACCCATAGCACCAGCTTGAGCTTGGTCAATCGTGATTTTGTACTGTGGTGTATCTTCTTGACCGTTAGGACGAACACCCATGAGGCGTTTATCTTGAGCAGCCATACCGAGTACCATATTACGGGCATCGATAAGTTGTTGATGAGTTTGACCTGCAGAAGCTTTTAACTGCAAGTTGAAGCCGGCAGTTACACCCAATTCAGGCATTGCTGGTAATTGGATTGGCATGATGTATGAAGCATCCTTCACGATCATGTTCAATGCCATACCACGTTGAATAATCGCACCCACTTGAGATTCAGGTGATGTACGGTCTTCCCAATCTTTTAACTTGATGAATGCAAGACCTGCGTTTTGACCTACACCTGTGAACGAGAAACCGGCAACACTGAATACAGAATCGACATATTTTTCTTCGTTTTTCAGGAAGTAATCGGTCATTGCAGTGACAGTTTTATCCGTACGCTCAAGTGAGGCATTCGGTGGTAACTGTACCAGTGTCATTACAACACCTTGGTCTTCTTCAGGTAAGAATGATGATGGTAACTTTTGGAATAAAAGCACTAATAAGCCGATTACAACTGCATAAATCACACCAGAGAAAATCTTGTGGTGTGTCATGAAGTTCACGCCGCCTTGGTATTTATGCGCAACTTTATCAAAAGAGCTGTTAAACCAACGGAAGAAACGGGCAAAGATATTGTTGCTTTCAGGTTTGTTTGGATCATGTTGTTTCAACATGGTCGCACATAGGGCAGGGGTAAAGGTCAATGCTACAATCAATGACAGAATCATTGCTGTTACCAGCGTGATTGAGAACTGACGATAAATTACACCTGTCGTACCACCGAAGAATGCCATCGGCACGAATACAGCGGTTAACACAGAGGTAATACCGATTAAGGCACCCGAGATCTGTTTCATTGAGATTTCAGTTGCAGTCACGGGGTCAAGATGATCTTCAACCATGACACGTTCAACGTTCTCTACGACAACAATCGCATCATCCACGAGGAGACCAATCGCCAGTACCATCGCGAACATGGTGAGTGTGTTGATCGAGAAACCAAACATGTTAATGACAGCAAAAGTACCCAATACCACTACAGGTACAGCCAATGTCGGAATAATCGTTGCGCGCCAGTTCTGTAAGAATAAGAACATCACAAAGAATACAAGAATCACGGCTTCTACAAGGGTATGTACAACACTTTCAATCGATAACTTAATGAATGGAGTCGTATCAAATGCAAGCGTGTCTTTTAAACCTTCAGGGTAGTTTGGACGTAGTTCTTTTAAACGTGCTTCAACAGCTTCGGCTGTATCTAATGCGTTTGCACCAGTTGCTAGTTTGATCGCTACACCACCAGCAGGTTTGTTGTTGAACTTAGAGTCGAACTGATAGTTGTCAGCACCTAATTCAACACGTGCAACATCACCTAAACGTACTTGAGCACCATCACTACTGTTACGCAGGAAAATGTTTTTAAACTGCTCTGGTGTTTGCAACAAACTTTGTGCTGTAACTGTCGCGTTCAGTACTTGACCTTCAGTTGCAGGCGCACCGCCTAACTGACCAACAGCAACCTGAGCATTCTGTGTACGGATAGCCGCAGCCACATCACTCGGTGTAACTTTCAGGTTTGCCATTTTGGCTGGATCTAGCCAAATACGCATCGCATAAGAACCACCGAATACTTGGACTTCACCTACACCTGCCACACGGCTGAGAGGTTCAGAAATATTCGAGTTTACATAGTCCTTAATGTCGTCCGCAGTCAACTTGCCCGACGGTGAGTGGAATGCTACAACTTGTAGGAAGCTTGCGCCAGATTTGGTGACTTTTACACCTTGACGCTGTACATCTTCAGGTAATAGCGCTGTCGCAGACTGGAGTTTGTTTTGGACTTGAACTTGGGCGATATCTGGATCGATCCCTTGTTCAAAGTTCAATGTAATAGATGCCTGACCGTTACCCGCACTGTTTGACGAAATATAACGTAAGCCATCCAAACCATTCATTTGTTGTTCAATGATTTGGGTTACGGTGTTTTCAACTGTTTCTGCAGATGCACCAGGGTAAGTCGCAGAGATTGAAACCGTTGGCGGCGCAATGGTCGGATACTGTGCAATTGGCATATTTGATAGCGTGAGTACACCCGCTAGCATAATTACCAATGCAATCACCCACGCAAAAATGGGGCGATGAATAAAGAATTGAGCCATTCAGTCTACTCCTTATGCGTTTGAAGTAGCTTTTTGTTCAGTTTTAGGCGCTGCTTGTTCTGTTGCTTTACCTTGTTCTTTTGCTGCAGCAGGTTGTTGAGCACCTTGAGGTGCAGCAGCCTGAGGTTGATACGGTTTGGCTACAACTTGTTGCTCTGGCTTAACTTTCGCAATACCGTCAACAATCACTTTATCGCCAGTATTCAAGCCTTGAGTCACGATCCAATTCGAACCTTGTGTACCAACAGTGGTTACAGGGCGAGATTCAACAGCACCTTTTGCATTCACAATCATTGCCATTGCTTGACCTGTAGGGGTACGTGTAATAGCAGCTTGTGGAATGAGGTAAGCGTTTGGAATCACACCCTGAACGATGCGAGCATTGGCAAACATACCCGGAAGCAATAAATGGTTCGGGTTAGAGAACACAGCACGAAGGGTAACCGTACCTGTATCAGGGTTCACACTTGCATCAGAGAATGCAAGACGACCTTCAATTGGGTATTCGCTACCATCTTCAAGACGTAATTTCACTTTGGTGTTATTACTGCTGTCTAAGTTGCCTTTGCTTAACTGTTGGCGTAGACGAAGAAGTTCAGCACTTGATTGGTTAATGTCAACGTACATTGGATCAAGACGTTGAATTGTGACTAATGGATCAGCCTGAGATGCAGTAACTAAAGCACCCGCTGTCACTGTTGAACGGTTGGTTTGACCTGAAATTGGCGCACGTACAGTTGAGTAACCTAAGTTAATTTCTGCATTTTTAAGTTCTGCCTGAGATGCAGCAACATCTGCTTCAGCCAGTTTAACTTGAGCAACAATATCGTCGTATTCTTGTTTAGAAATCGCATTTGAGCCAACAAGCTGACGGTAACGACCTTCTTTAACACGTAACACGTTTAGGTTTGCTTGTTGACGTGTTAAAGCAGCACGAGCACTGTCAGCTGAAGCACGGTTTGTACGCGAGTCGATCTCGTACAAGGCTTGTCCTTCGCGAACATAACTGCCTTCTGCAAATAGACGTTTCAGTACTACACCACTGGTTTGTGGACGTACTTCTGAAATTTCATAGGCAGATGTACGGCCGGAAAGTTCAACAGATTGTTCAACGCTTTGCGGTTGGGCAACAATGACACCGACTTCAGTTGGTGGCATTTGCTGTGCAGCAGCAGCTTGCTGTGCATCTTTAGGATCTTTGCTACAACCAACAAGTGCAATACTTGTTGCCAATGCGCAAGCAGTCAGGGCGGGAGCCCAAAGCTTTGCAGACATCATTGTTCCACCTCAATTAGATATTTATCTAAATTATTCATTTGTTTACGCTTTACTGATTTTGATGTAACTCAAATAAAGTAGCGCGATCCAAATAAAACTTATGCTCCAACCGGATAAGACATCTGTCGGAAAATGAACCCCAACATATACTCGCGAAACACCCATACACAGCATCCATAACAATGCCAAAATGGTGATCAAGCGATGTTGAGCATGTTGTCGGTAAATCAAGATCATAAGACACGCAAGCGATGCAGCATAACAACTGTGTGCGCTTGGGAATGAACTCCCGTAAGACGCTACAAGATGGTACATTTCTGGGGGACGCGGTCTGGTGAACGTAAATTTAAGCAACCATGCAAGGCCGATACTTCCAAAGATCCCTATACTGATAAAAACAATCTCTGTGTATTTTTTATACCACGCAAAGTGTAAACACCATAGCGTGGTGAAAAATAATACAAAAGGCATGCCGCCTAGCGCCGAAAGTCCGATGGCAATTTGATTAAAAACAGCAATACGGTGCTGACTCATCCATTCCACGATATTTAAATCTATTAGATTTAAATGGCTAGAATAAAGCGACAACACACTGATAATTAATGCAAAAAAACCAACAAACAGTAGCGTTCGTGGCATATTTTATTCCTTGTCATTTTAACCGGTTCGAGCTCGGTTAATTAATGGACTAAAGTGTACTCATCAGTACACTTTATTTCAAGTCTGTGTAAATCATACTGATTTTATTTTTTGTGTTCATTTACATCTTACTAAAATAAAACACAAATCTGCTAATGATTGTTCTTACTGGCTTGTGTGCCATCTTCAACTTCAAGTGGGGTTTTCGGTGGCCAGAAAAAGTCACTTGGTCGAGTTAGAAAATGAGTCATCACCAATTTAGCCAGGGGTTTCCATTGTTCAAATCTTACGCGACGAGCCCGTAGTGCCACAATAATTGTTAACGTGAAACTGACGAATAAGTTAGTCAGACCGATCAGAATAACCCCTAAGAATGACACAATGATTAAGCCAATGTCTGGCGAACCATTGATATTGATGAGGCCTTGAATAAAGTTAGCCGATGCGAAGGCAATATGGCGAATATCTAAAGGTAAACCTAAGATATAACCAATTGTGCCCATACTACCCAGCATGATCCCGAATAAGAAGTTACCCGCCAAAGCACCTAAGTTTCGTTCAATGTAAGCGGCAAACTTATCCAGTCTGTCTTGACCCATGATGCGTTTTAACTTTGGATGCGCTTGAATTCGTGGTCCAACTTTGCGATAGACCGCCATGTTGTCAAAGTAACCGGCAATCAAACCCGATAAAAACAAACATACCCCAGCAATCGCAGCATGTGGGACAGCGAGAGAAGTGAATGGGTTAAGGTCGTGTAATGTTTTGGCTGCTTTTGCATGATTCATTAAAGGTTCATGTAAAGCCATGTCCCAACTGAGGGCAATCAGCGCTGCAACAGGAATCGCAATACTGATGTTGCCTAAAATTGCAATAAACTGGGTGCGGATAATATTAATAATCAGCGCGGCAAGTTCGGCAATCTGAGCCATTTTCGAGCCTTTACGATGCTGAACCGTTGAGGCAAGTGCGGCAGCTGTCATCGCAGGCTGTTTGGTAGCAACCGTAAAATGTAAGACATGAATCAGCATAAAGCCGAAAGAGTAGTTCAGACTATATGAAATGGCTTGCATGAGCGGTGCCATGGTGACACGGGTCATCAGCACTTTTAGTGTTGCCATACATGCAATGATCACGCCGGCACCTGCCGCAGATCGGTACATGCTCATAAAGCTTTGTTTGTCCGTACTTACATAGTGTTCGCCAGTTTTACTTGCATTTTCGGTGACTTGTAGGGCAACCAATTCACTATTGGTGGCGAGCAAATCGCGCACACTGCGTTCGCTATAAATCGCTGACGTCACATCACTGAGTAAACTACCCATAGAAACATAGCGGACATCATCTTCTTCAACAATCAGGTTGAGTAAGATTTCTAAGCGATCTAAACACTGTTCTAAAAGCGACAATAAGTAAGTCAGGCTGACACTTACGCCAATTCGTTTGGTCGCACGCCGAATCTTCAGCACCACATCACGACATTGTTCCAGCATCACCAACGCTTGAGAAGCATCCGGCGGTAGCACGGCACTCATTTCTTCAGCACTTTGATGGAGCTTTTTATACTGTTGAATAAAATCGTTTATTTCACGGTTTTGCACCAAAAAAGGCGATTCATATTCGGTCAGTTCAGGCTGCGCATTAATAAATTCAGGATATAAGCCAATACCACTCACCCGATAAGACAAAACGGTAATGGCCTTAATTAATTCACGGCGAATTTTCTTTTTTTCTTCCTGATTGCTATGACCTTGGTTAAACAATCGAAAGAGCTGCATCCATTGCTGATCATCAATACTGTCGAGCCAATATTTGTCGCTATGACGATAAAAAACTCGACGGACTAAATCTTGTAGTTGAGTTTCGTCATTGATCAGGGGAAGAAAATGTGCGCCAAGACGTTGGAACAGTTGTCCCCAAAAACCATCGAGAGACAAAATACCCGTGTCCGCATATAAACTGGTTTGTTTATATCGGCTAATGAGGTTTAGAACAAAGCTTTGCAGGGTAGAGGCTGCATCTGGCGTGATGAGTAAAGCTTGGATGAAAGCCTGAAATTTTTTCTTAATTTCGTCGGTATTTTTTGTATCTTCTGGTCGAATTCGGTTGACCAATTCGATCAGCAAGTTTTCATCCAGCACAGCCCGAGGGGTATCGAGCTGTTGCTGCATGGTCAAAAAGATATCATTCAGTTTTATATGCATAGGCAAGGGGAATTACGATGAATATTGTTAATTATTGAATTCGGTGTAATGCCAAGTTTGCGAGGTTGATTAAAGCTTGACGATATTCAGTATCTGGTAGCGCTGCTAAAGCGGCTAGTGCTGCCTCAGTTTCTTCAGTCGCTCGTTGGCTACAATAATCAAGCGCCCCAGAGCTTTGTACAATCTGAATAACACGCTCTAAATCTGCCGTACCACCTGTGGCAATACTGCGGCGAATAATGTCATGTTCTTCGCCAGTGGTATTCTTTAAGGCAGAGATTAAAGGTAAAGTTGGTTTACCTTCCATCAAATCATCGCCAATATTTTTACCTAATGTTTCAGCATCTGAGGTGTAATCTAAAATATCGTCAATAATTTGAAAGGCATTTCCAAAGTGTCCGGCAAATTTTCTAAGCGGTTCACGGTACTCTGGTGTACCAGTCAGAATCGCTGCACCTTCGGTAGCGAGCTCAAATAAACGCGAAGTTTTACCGTGAATAATATCTAAATAGGTTTGTTCAGTAGTTTCGGGTTGGTGTTGTGATTGAAGTTGTAAAACTTCACCTTCAGCAATTTCACAGGTACCCGTTGAAAAGTCTTTGAGTAATACTTTGCTGTCTAGATCCACCAATAAATCAAAAGCGCGAGAAATCAAAAAATCACCCACAAGTACGGCAGTTTGATTATTCCATGTCGCATTTGCGGTTGGGCGGCCACGGCGTAAACCCGATTCATCGACTACGTCGTCATGTACCAAGGTTGCGGTATGTAGCATTTCAATAATTGCTGCAAGTTTACGGTGTTTTTCTAAATCTTCTGCGCCACAAGCCTTTGCTGCAAGTAAGCACATAATGGGACGCATGCGTTTACCGCCTGCTTCGACTACATGTTTACTGACTGCCATGACCAAGGCAACTTTAGATGTGATCCCTTCATTAATAAATTTGTCCATCGCAGCAAAGTCAGTAGCAACAGGCGCGAGAATATCTTGCTTAAAGTCGATGGTCATATGAAGAGAAACCTCAATAATTTTTGAATTACAGACGTAGTGTAGCAATTTGTTATATGAATAACAGATAAGAACTTACTCAATTGACTTAATCTTAAGTGATTTTTTTCATCAAGCGGAAGTATTGTACTTATTTTTTAACAGACTTTTATCTTTAGCATGTTGTTTGAACAGCATGTTGTTGATGTCAGTCCAGAGTATATTAGCGAATTGTTGCTAAAAATCTATGTCAAACCTTGTCAAAAGCATGATAAGTGAAATAGAGCACTCATTTTAATACTTTTAATGACACTGTTTATATAATAAACGCATACTCATCTAATATTTTACGGAAATGACTTGTTGTTTTTCGGGTTATCCCTTAAAATCTTTGCCTTTGCAAAACCCCAGTGACGATCGTTTTAAGATCGGTATATCCCTTTACCGGCACGACAACACGGGCATGTTTGGAGTACTTAAATGTACGCAGTAATCCAAAGCGGTGGTAAACAACACCGTGTAGTTGAGGGTGAAACCCTTAAAGTAGAATTATTGAAAGCTGAAACTGGCTCAACTGTTACTTTTGATGACGTGTTGATGCTTGTTAACGGTGACAGCATTCAAATTGGTGCACCAGTAGTAGCTGGCGCTAAAGTAACTGCTGAAGTAGTTAGCCATGGTCGTCACGACAAAATCCGCATCATCAAAATGCGTCGTCGTAAACACTATCGTAAACAACAAGGTCACCGTCAATGGTTCACTGAGTTGAAAATTACAGCTATTTCAGGCTAATTACGAGGAGTAAGTAGACATGGCAACTAAAAAAGCCGGTGGTTCGACTAAAAACGGTCGTGACTCGAACCCAAAAATGTTGGGTGTTAAAATCTACGGCGGTCAATCTGTGACTGCTGGTAACATCATCGTTCGTCAACGTGGTACTGAATTCCACGCTGGTGTAAATGTAGGTATGGGCCGTGACCATACTTTATTTGCAACTGCTGACGGCGTTGTGAAATTCGAAGTGAAAGGCCAATTCGGTCGTCGCTACGTATCTGTTGAAGCGTAAGCTTTAATAGAAAAAAACCCGCATTTTTTGCGGGTTTTTTTTGTCTGAATAAAATTTGAGGTATTTTTCTTGATTGTTGCAAACGATGTATGTAGCAATAAACCACCATAAATAGTGATTTAAATCACAAAATATAAAGAGCGTAATAGAGGAGTACAAATACAAAAAAAGGATAAGGACATGAATAAAATATTGAATACAGTTTTTATCGGTGCTGACTATCAGAAAAGGAATTGTCCTGATAAAAGCCAACAAATTGCATTTTAAAAGACACTACAACTTGGTGAAATAACTTCAATCGCTATTAAAGCTGTACCAAAATTACTAGCTGTGAGTATTTTACTGTCATTGGGTTCAATCACTTGGGCTAGCGGTTCAGGAGAGCATACCTTAGGTGGTTCAACCTGTTCGAGTAGCTGTAATGATTCACATCAGCATTCAGGAGGCAAAGGACACACAAGTCATGGAAATGGCAATGGTTATGGACATAGTGGCGGAGGAAAACCTCATACTGGACCACAAGGACCACAAGGACCACAAGGACCACAAGGACCACAAGGACCACAAGGACCACAAGGACCACAAGGACCACAAGGACCACAAGGACCACAAGGACCACAAGGACCACAAGGTGTAAAAGGTGATACTGGAGCACAAGGTGAACAAGGTCTTCAAGGTTTACAGGGCGAGCAAGGTATCCAAGGTGTGAAAGGTGATACTGGAGCGCAAGGTGAACAAGGTCTTCAAGGTTTACAGGGCGAGCAAGGTATCCAAGGTGTGAAAGGTGATACTGGAGCACAAGGTGAACAGGGTTTTCAAGGTTTACAGGGCGAGCAAGGTATTCAAGGTGTAAAAGGTGATACTGGAGCAACAGGTGAGACAGGAGCCACTGGATATAATGCTTATCAAGTTGCGCAAGTAAATGGTTTTGACGGTACCATTACCGAATGGCTCGCTAGCTTAAAAGGCGATATGGGTAATACAGGTATGACTGGTGCAACAGGTTTTAGTACTTATGACGTTGCAGTTGGTAATGGTTTTGAAGGCAGCGTTACTCAATGGTTGGCCAGCCTTAAAGGAACAAATGGTACCAATGGGATCTCTAAAGAAGTAATGGATGCTGCGGACACCTATATCCTGAATGAAGCAAAAACTTATGTGAACCAAGTTGGGCAACAAACTCTTAACCAGGCAAACGCCTATACTAATAGTCGTGTAAACGCATTGAATAGAGACATGCGAAAACTCGAAGATCGAACCTATGCAGCAGTGGCTTCAAGCATTGCAATCGCTTCCTTACCACAACCCACAGATGCAGGTTACAACATGTTCAGTGCAGGTATGGGGACTTGGGACGGTGAGCAAGGCTATGCACTTGGCTTCAGTGGTGTCACTGAAAACAAAAAATATGTGTATAAAATTGGGGTAACCAGCAACTCTGAAAGTGACTTTGGTGCAGGAGCTGCTATTGGGTGGCAATGGAAATAACTGAAAATTGGAATGTTGAAATTGCTAAATCATGGTTTAATTATTTGAAAGGCATTTGAGTCAAATCAAGGGCCTTTTTACTTTATATTTCTCCATCATGATGAATAAAAAACAGCAATTTGCATTAATAACCATACAAAACTTCTTATTTTCTCTAAATTTAGTCAATGAAAGTGGTTTAAGATGGAGCCATCTAACAAATTGCGTTGATGCAAATATAAAAGGTGAATCTATGAAAATGCTTCGTAAAACCATCTGTGCTATGGCATTAGGTGCAGCGACACTGGCACCGGTTATGAGTACGACAGTATTCGCGGCACCAGTTGCAGCGTCGGAGCAGCAGGCAACTGCCAATTTGGTGAAACAATTATCGGGTATTAAAAGTTTTACTGCTAACTTTCAGCAAACTACAAAAGTGACCAACCCGAAAGCCACTCAAAAGAAAGGTTTAAGTGCGCAGCATATGAACCAGACTTTTACTGGGGTAATGAAAGTTCAGCGTCCGGGTAAATTCTATTGGGAAACAACCAGCCCATCTAAGCAAACCATTGCGACTACAGGTAAAACAGTTTGGATCTATGACCCAGACCTACAACAAGCAGTACGCCAAAGCTTAGATGACCAAGTTGCGAATACGCCTGCATTATTATTGTCGGGTAATACGGCTCAAATCATGAAGTCTTATCGTATTACACAGCCAAATAAGACAAAAACTTATTACACCTTATATCCAAAAAGTGATGATGGCGTATTTCAAAGCTTAACCATTAGTTTTGGTGCGAAAAATGCACCAACCTTAATGATTCTCCAAGACTCATTAGGTCAAACAACAAATGTACGTTTCAATAATGTGAAGGTGAATGCGTCTATTCCAGCGTCAACCTTTAACTTTGTACCTCCAAAAGGTACGGACATTATTGATCAATAATTCTCATGAACGAAAAAAAGCAGACATCGGTCTGCTTTTTTTATGGAGAAATGTAAAGCAAGCAAGCTGAATTTAAGTGAAATTTAGTAGTATGCTGATATTCGCAGGTTGCTTAAATGAAGTGACTTGTGGTTTTGACTGTTGCTATAGGGAATTTTGGGATGAAAAAAATCATATGAATAATATAGCTTGGGCTGTTTCAGCTGTGGTTTTAATTGGGTCATTAACGGCCTGTCATCCTCGAAATGAACCTGTTGAAGGTGCAACGACGGAACAGAAGCCAGCGGTCGTCGCTGATGCGATTCCACTTATTCAATCGAAATCTGTTGCGATGCAATTGCCGAAAGCACAAGCTTGCGATGCGGAAGGTTGTACCCAATATACGATTCAAACGGTTGAAACCAATGTTGATTGGATTAATCAATATTTTACTGACCGAATTAAAAAGGCAGATCCGATTGCATTTTCAACTGAGCCGAATCAAAAAATTGATTTATCGGACAAGACGGATGCAGGCTTAAGTCAAAGTACCACTTCTGTTCGATATATTAGTCAGTGGGGACATATCGCAACTTTTGCGATCGAAAGCTATACCTATGCAGCGCATGCTGCTCATGGCATGTCTCATGTTGAATATGTCAATTTTGATTTAAAAGCTAAAAAACGTTTGGCTTTACAAGATGTCTTGGTCAAAGGTGCAGATGCGAAAGTGATTAGCGCACTTTTTGATGCCAACTATATGTGGTTGGATAGTCACGATATTGAACGTTCAAAACTACAGTTAAGCGATAATTTTTATTATGGCGCGAACGGGATCGTATTTGCTTATCCGCTGTATGAATTGGCGAGCTACGCAGAGGGCATGCCTGAGCTAAAACTTCCATATTTTATGGCTAAAGGGCTATTTAAACCTGAATATTTACCAAGTTTGCCAAATTACGAAACCAAATAAGACAATTTGAGGCAAGATTATTGGTCTAATAAGGGGCAGCTGTAAGCTCGGTCACTGTATTTTTGAGTGTTAAGAGCTTACACTATAGCCAGTTTTTTTCTTTACTTAAGATTGGCTATGATCGACCCGAAATTACTCAGAAATAATATTGAGGCTGTAAACTTAGCCTTAGCAAAACGTGGTGTTCAACTCAACGTAGCAGAGTGGGCAGACCTTGAAGCTCGCCGTAAGGAAATTCAGTCTAAAACTGAGTCGTTACAAGCTGAACGTAATGCTGGTGCAAAACAAGTTGGTCAAATTAAAAAAGCTGGCGGTGATGCATCTGAAATCATGGCACGTATGTCTGCTATTGGCGATGAAATTAAAGCGGCTGAACTCGCACTTTCTGACCTTCAAGCTGAACTCGAAGCCAAATCTTTATCGATTCCAAATTTACCTCATGAGTCTGTGCCAGAAGGTAAAGATGAAAATGACAATGTTGAAGTTTTAAAATGGGGTACACCACGTCAGTTTGATTTTGAAGTCAAAGACCATACTGATCTTGGTGAAATGATGGGCGGTTTAGAATTTGAAACCGCAACTAAATTGACTGGTACTCGTTTTAGCGTACTCAAAGGGCCATTAGCGCGTTTACAACGTGCAATTACCCAATTTATGTTAAATACACATACCTTGGAAAATGGCTATACCGAAGCTTATGTACCGTATTTAGTCAATGCAGACTCTTTACGTGGTACAGGTCAATTGCCTAAATTTGAAGAAGATTTATTTAAACTTCAAGGCGAAAAAGAATACTACTTGATCCCGACTGCAGAAGTGCCTGTAACCAACTTCGTGCGTGATGAAATCATTGACCCAGAACGTTTGCCATTAAAATATGCAGCGCATACGCCATGTTTTCGTAGTGAAGCAGGTTCGTATGGTCGTGATACGCGTGGCTTAATTCGTCAGCATCAATTCGACAAAGTTGAAATGGTTCAAATTGTAAAACCTGAAACGTCAATGGAAGCATTGGAACAGTTAACAGGTCATGCTGAAGGAATCTTGCAAGCACTTGGTTTACCGTACCGTAAAGTCGTACTTTGTGGTGGCGACATGGGCTTTGGCGCAATCAAAACTTATGATTTAGAAGTTTGGGTGCCAAGTCAAAATACCTACCGTGAAATTTCATCTTGCTCATGCATGGGTGATTTCCAAGCACGCCGTATGAAAGCGCGTTACCGTGCTGACCAAAAGAAAACTGAGTTTGTACACACGCTGAATGGTTCAGGTTTGGCCGTTGGTCGTACTTTACTTGCCGTGATGGAAAACTATCAACGTGCAGACGGTTCAATTGAAATTCCAGCAGTACTTCGTCCATATATGGGCGGTGCTGAATTTATCGATTAATAGTCGATAAAGTGCATACATTTGTGCACAAAAATTGCTTAAGACAATCAGATTTAAACTATTGAGGTCGTGTGTGGATATCTTTCCAATCTCTTTGAAGTTGCAGCAGCAACCTTGTCTGATTGTTGGTGGTGGTCGAATTGCATATCGAAAGGCTGTGCTGCTTGCAAAAGCGGGCGCACAGCTGACAGTTTGTTCACCCGAAATTGAAGATGATTTATTGAGCTTGGTTAATCAAACCCAAGGTCAATATCTCAACTCGGTTTATCACGAATCGGTTTATCAAGAAAATGCCATTGCGCTGCGTCAGTTTCGTTTAGTGATTGCAGCAACCAATGACAAAGCGGTCAATCAGGCGGTATTTGAAGCCTGCGAAGCTGAAAATGTCTTGGTCAATAGTGTCGATGATCCGCCGCATTGCCGTTTTATGGTTCCTGCGATTATTGACCGTTCTCCGCTGGTCATCTCTGTTGCATCCAATGGCACATCGCCAGTACTCTCGCGCCAAATACGCACCCAGTTAGAAAGCTCAATTCCGCATGGCATGGGCAAACTGGCTGAGTTCTCAGGTCAATGGCGTGCAGCTGTTAAAGCCAAAATCGTCAATCCAGATGAACGCCGTATTTTTTGGGAAGACTTGTATGCAAGCCCGCTCAAAGAGCAGGTATTTAATGACAATTTGACCGAAGCCAATCGTTTGATTGAACAGGCCATATTGGAATGGAAACAGCCGAAAGGCGAGGTGTATTTGGTGGGTGCAGGGCCGGGTGATCCTGAACTGCTGACCTTAAAAGCCCTGCGTTTAATGCAGCAAGCGGATGTGGTGATCTATGACCGTTTGGTTTCTCAGCCGATTATGGACCTCTGCCGCCGTGACGCTGAAAAAATTTACGTAGGTAAAGCACGATCTAATCATGCTGTTCCGCAAGAAGGCATCAATGCCTTACTGGTGAAATATGCAAGTGAAGGCAAACGTGTCTGCCGTTTAAAAGGCGGAGATCCATTCATCTTTGGCCGCGGCGGTGAAGAAATTCAGGAACTTTTTGCGGCAGGCGTTGCCTTCCAAGTCGTTCCAGGGATTACTGCTGCATCTGGTTGTTCGGCTTATGCAGGGATTCCTTTAACGCATCGTGATTATGCGCAAAGTGTACGCTTCCTGACAGGCCATCTGAAAGAAGGTTCGCCTGAGCTGCCTTGGAATGAGTTGGTTTATCAAAATCAAACGCTTGTGCTGTATATGGGCTTGGTCGGTCTAGAAAAAATTTGTGAGAAACTCATCGCGCATGGGCAGCGTTCAGACATGCCTGTCGCATTGGTTTCTAAAGGGACGACACCTGAACAAACAGTCGTGGTCGGGACATTGGCAGATATTGCATCTAAAGTCAGTGAATACCAAATTCAGGCGCCTACATTGACGATTATTGGTGATGTGGTGAGTCTGCGTGAACAGCTTCAATGGCTGGATTGATGGATGGCCTATTATTTTGCTGGCTATTATTTGTTGCGGCTTAAACAGCATGCATTATTGAACAGGGCTAATCAATTTATTCGTACTTGCAGTTCTTGCATTAATGATCATTTGATTAGCGATTGGTCTTATTCATGCGTTAAAAATGCACATTTTAAAATAGAAGATGTACAAAGCCAGTTTAATTTGTCTAATTTGCAATTGAGTAACTTGCGGAAGTGGGCTGATCAACATAGTTTGCAAGATCAGGTTGGTTGGATCAGCCTCTTTTACGATATTGAAACTGCTTTAGAATATAAGCATAAATTCTTTGAGCATTGTCAAAATGTTCACTTATTATCAATGTATATTGATGAAGAATATAGACAGGATATTCTTGAAATTTATAAACCTGCTTTTCCTAATATAGGAGAGGTCGGCCTTTATGCATGTTTGAAGAAGGTAATTGTTGAACCTGAAGATACAAATGAATTACTTTTAGGCTATGACTATATTGGCATAGAACCTTGTGGAGATTTTCACAGTTTTCATTGTCACCATCTTGCAGATAGGCTTTGTGAGAAATTCAATTTAGAACTTAATTACAATAATTTATTTGATGATTCTTCAAGACAGTCTGAAATTGAAGATTTTCTAAATGATGAATCGTCAGGACTTGAAGCAGTCCCATGGGGGATTGCAAAAGTGAAGTTGGTCAAATCTTGGTAAATATGTATTTATCAAACAATTTAATATAGAGAAAATACGTGATACATGTTGTTTTATACGAGCCAGAAATTCCTGCAAATACAGGGAATATCATTCGTTTATGTGCCAATACTGGAGCGCAGTTGCATTTGGTCAAGCCATTAGGTTTTGAGCTGGATGATAAAAAACTTCGCCGCGCAGGTTTGGATTATCATGAATGGGCACACATGAAAGTGTGGGAAAACTTTGAAGAATGCCTTGCGGGCTTAAAAGTGCAAGGTATTGAGATGGATGCCATTTATCCATTAACCACCAAAGGTTTTGAAACACCGCATACCTCTGATTTAAACCGTCCTGTAGCATTGTTGATGGGGCCAGAAACACGTGGTTTGCCAGAAGATGTCCGTATGATGTTCCCGAAAGAACATTGGATTCGCCTACCGATGGCACCAAATTCACGCAGTTTAAACTTGTCTAATGCTACTGCTGTGATTTTATATGAAGCTTGGCGTCAGCAAAACTTTAAAGAATTGGTCTAAGTGTGATCTGTTCAAAAAGCCGCTCTGTCGAGAGGTTTTTTATTGGGAGTGAGCACAGTGAACCATTTACAGCAATGAAGTTTTGTAAAATAAGGGCTTAATAACTTCAGCATCAATATAAAAATGTGTATAAGAACACTGTGAAGAAATAAAACGGGTACTTAAAACTTGAAATCTATAAATTTAAAAGCTTTTGGTGTCGTGATTGCGACCGGATTCATTTCATCAGTGAGTTGGGCTAATCCAACCGTATCAAACACAACGGAACAGACACCAGTCACCGTCACTGCAACTACAGAAAATGTTCCAGTTGTACCGAAGGTTGAGGTGATTAAGCCTTTTACTAAGGCTGAAGTACAACAGGGCATGCTGGAAATGCAGCAAAGACAAAATCAGCGTATTGAGGAATGGGGAAAAACACTAAAAGCCGACGATTTTGAGCGTTCTTGGTATGGTGGTCGCCAATTGAAAAAAGCAAAGCGTCAGGAAGTATGTGGGCTATATCAAGACTTAGTCAATGAAACATACAGCTTGGCTCAAAAAAATAAAGCGCGTCTTAGCCCTGCCGATCAGCAGTTAGTAGCAGATCGAAATCAATTTATTCAAAGTTTAGGTTATGAAAAAAATATAGTAGATACCAAGATGGGTTTTAACTGCCGCTTAAAATAATCGGTGTGTATTATTGCTTTGATCCATTTCAATAATTAATGTCCTTGATGTCGAAATAACAAGGACATAGAAAAGCTTAAGTACTTTTAAAAGCTCAAATTACCTCGTGAATTAATCAATTAGATTAAAGTCACTCAGCTCTGTTTGCAGATGTTTTGGATTATTTGCAAACAGCAGTTGACCGCTGGTGTATAACCAACCCAATTGACCTTGCTGCTGAAGACGTTTCAGTAAGACGTCGTTAAATGTCGACGTTGCAAAGACAGTTTCGCTAAAGACTTTAAACTCACCGACATTGGTGTTTTCACTGTCTTTCATAAACAGCATACCGTTTTTGGTGGTTGAACTCATATCTAAAGCACGGCTGACTAAGCGGTAACCGTCTTTAGCTTGCTCATCGATCATCTCCTGTAATTTTATGCTGCGTTCTACACTATTGCTGCCGGTTGGGTAAGTTTTATAGCGATAGCTGTAAGTGCCATGGTGTGCGCTGCTATTTATACAGGTTGCAACTTTAGGACTATTTTGTTTGCCGTTCAGAACTTCAGGTCGTAAACCTGTGAAATAGTTTTTGAACTGAATAATACGGCAGCCTTGGGCACCCAGTGTATTAAGTATGGTTTCCAGTTGCACTGGGTCGACGAGTGGGGAAACATAGCTGCTGTCATAGGTGTATGTTGCGGTATCATTTTCCTTCTTAATAAAATAATCTTTGAAATTCAGGGCATTGGTTGGTCTGACGCTATGCAGGTATTGATAGCCTGATTTGCCTTTTTCGTTTAACTGATTACGCCATGTAAAATAAATGTCAGCGGTAGAGGGTGCTGTACGATCTGCAACAATATGATTGAAACGCGTATTTTCATTGGCAAGTTTCATGTAGTTATTAACATTACCATTGTCCAGGGTTTTAGTATCATAGCCAATTAACTTATAACCGCTTTGTCCCATTGTATTGAGCTGAGCCAAGAAGTTTACTGTGTCGGTGGTATTAATAAAATTCTCAGACTTAAAATCTGCAGTTGTGATTTTGGTTTTCGGTTTTAAATTGGTGAAGAATTCATTGGAATTTTTTGTATAGCAGCGGCTGTCCTTGAGTGGGTCGGTAATTAGACCTCGTTGCATGATGATATAGCTTGGATTTGAAATCGTCGCGTTAATTACACAGAAAGAATTATTATTTAAAAAAGTTAAGACACGGTTGCTCGTCGCGCCACCTCTGACTGGTTGAAACTTAATGGCATGATATTCAAAGTTATTTAGAGTTGCAGCAGGCTGTATTTCACTCATGACCATGTCATGAAGTAATTGATAGCGTTTGGAAATAAATTCACCGCTGCAAGTTTTACTTGAACTATTGTGTACCGCATATTTTAGTTCTTCGTTCAGTGCACTGACTGAATTTTCACTGGTTTTATGAATTGAAATTTGTGGTAAATCGCAATTACTGTTACCGAGGGCAGAATTCCCTTGAATCCATTCACCTGTGAATTTATCCGCTACAGTTGTTGGCGTTGGCGTTGGCGTTGGCGTTGGCGTTGGCGTTGGCGTAGGTGTAGGTGTAGGTGTAGGTGTAGGTGTAGGTGTAGGTGTAGGTGTAGGTGTAGGTGTAGGTGTAGGTGTAGGTGTCGCGCCATCATCATTGGAGCTTGATCCACCACAGCCCACCAATGTCGTAAATACAGCAGCGATAATGCTGATTTTGTGATTATTATTCATGACTAGTGCTCAATAGAGTAAAGTTGTTATGTACGGCTGATGCGGTTGTATAAACATTTAAAATCAAGATTTATTGAACAAGGTGTGATTCAATCCAGCCATTGCCATGTTCTGTAGTGACTTCTATCAAACCTGTTTTAGTCATGTTTCCCGCAAAAATAATATCTGCATTTTTTGACAGTTTATTAATGACTTGGCTCGATTTATCGGCAGTTTTATAAAGCGGTAGATTATTAATTTTAGGTCTAAGTTGTTGTCCCATACTGAAACCATTTGCAGCATAATTTGAATTAGTCGTGGCCTGACTGCCTGTCCATTCTTTTGCGGTATTCGATACTTCTTTGGATGTTTCATTAAATTGATTCAGTGTATTTCTTAAATCACGCATGGTATCGGCAAAACCTGCATATACTGATATTGAAGCTAAAGACAGACTGCTAACGATGACTAAATGACGAATTTTCATGAACTTTCTCCTTTACTTTGTTATGTCATTCCGCGTGATATCTGACGGATTCATAACATTCGCGGTGTTTAAATAATTATAAAATGCGAAAATTTAGCATTTTTAAAATAGATCATTTATACTTCACTTGTAAAGAGGGTGGAGTGGTGAAAATGAATGTAGAAAGCCAGAGTGAACATCTAAAGCAAAGTAAAAATTGGTATCAATCCTTACCGACGGAATGGCAAAATTGGTTGAATGAAAATATTGAAAATGGTTGCGATGTACAGAAAATAAGTCTAATTTTACAATCACATGGATTAAGCCCAAGGGCGGATCAATACTTATTTTCTGATGCAGACCAACTTTCAGAACAGCTGCAAAATGAACTTTTGGAATACAGTCTTGAGGGCTTAGAAACAGATGAAATTTTAGAAAAAATTAAGCAAAAAAATATTTCAAATCATTTGATCATTCAGTTTCTAAAGCGTGTAAACAATAACGTAATTTTTAAAAAACTGAAGCAAGTACAGCAACAGCAGAATAAACAGCGTTGGCTATTACAGGTGATGGGTCAATTGAATCAATTGAACGACCACATTCCATCCACAATCGATTGCATAGAAACACCTGATTTTGAAACATTTATAGAGCGGTATTATAGCCAGATGCGACCAGTCATTTTAAAAGGTGGGATACAACATTGGCCTGCACTGCATAAATGGAGTCCTGATTATTTTGCACAGCATTTTGAAAATGATTTGGTTGAAGTCCAGATGCATCGTGAGCAGTATCAAGATTTTGAAAAAAAATCGGTACAGCTGAAACGCATTATTTTGATGCAAGATTTTGTCGCACAAATTAAAGCCTCTAAGCGTAGCAATGACATTTATTTAACTGCGAATAACGCCGCTCAAAATAAGCAGTTCATGCAAAAGATAAGTAAAGATCTAGGTGACTTCGCCAAAGGTTATTGTCAAAAAGAGATCAAAGATCGACATTTTTTATGGTTTGGCCCTGCAGGCACATTTACGCCGCTGCATTATGACTTAACCAATAACATGTTGGCACAAATCTATGGACGCAAGAAAGTGACTTTGATTCCTGCATGGCAAATGCCGTATATGTATAACGATCATTGGGTATTCAGTCAGGTTTTAGACGTTGCAAAGGCTGATCTAGCAGACTATCCACTGTTAGAAAATGTGACACCGTTCGAGTGCATTTTGCAACCAGGGGAAACCTTATTTATCCCAATTGGTTGGTGGCATAGTGTTGAAAGTTTAGATATCTCGATCAGTGTTTCTTTTACGCATTTTAATGTAAATAATCATTTTTTTACTGAATATCCTCAAGATCTCATCAGATAAAAATTGTGAAGTAGATTAAACAATGCGAAAATTTCACTTATGCAGTCTAATTTTCATGGCAATTCAATGAGCAAACTTCTCACTAATGAGGCAGATCAAAATTTACAGCAAGTATTGGTGCTGATGAATGAGCTGAGCCAATGGCTGATTCGCTCAGGTGTGGGATATACCGAGTTTACTGCTGCATTGAAACCGGTTTTTTTCCAACAAGCTGTACAAGAGTTAGAGCGTATCGATCAAAAACCGACGATTTCCGCGATCAGTTTACTTTCTGGCCTACACCGTAAAGACGTGACTGCTTATAAAGAAGTGATTTCTGAAGGTAAGGATTTGACCGAAGCGACTGTTTCGGAGCCGATTAGTGTGCCATCACGTGTGATGGGTTTGTGGCTTGCAGAAGGTTGGGGGGATTCTTTACCATTTAGCAGTGAGTCAGAAAATAGCTTTGAAATGCTGGTGAAAAGAATTTCAACAGAACGTCATCCGCGTTCAGTACTCAACGAGCTTATAAGGCTTGAAATTGCGACAGAAAAAGATGGGCAGATATATTTACAACAGCGTCGTTTTATTCCTGATCCTTCGCAGTTAGAAGCACGTAAAATTTTAACACGAAATGTTCAAGCGCATTTAGAAGCGGGTTTGCATAATTTATTGAATCCTGATGAAATACCTTACTTAGAACAAGCCATTTGTGCTGACGAATTAACAGAAGAATCGATTAATAAATTACATGAAATGAGCTTAGAGCTTTGGCAGAAATACTCACTACAACTTTTAAAACTTGCCGCGGAGCGTTGCGCAATGGATGACGGGAATCCTGAAGCAAATCGTGCATTTCGCTTTGGAGTTTATCAACATGATGCGAAAATTAAATTTTAAAATACTGACACTTTGCAGCCTGATGTCCATATTGTCAGGCTGTGAAATTGATTTTTTTTCGAGCGGTGGGGTAACGATCGAAGGCACAGGTGATCCAATCATTGATATCGGTCATGCAGGGGATGGCCGCGGAACAATTATCTTGGGGACACGATATTTAGAGTTTTCAGCTTCCGTGCAGGATTCTTGTTATGGCGTGGAACGTAAATTAGCCTTCCTCAATCCATTTGATCGTCAGTCGATTGACACAAAAACGTATGTAGAAATACCTGCTGCCCAAGCGGATCTTAATTCGCAAAATGTTCAATTGATCTTAAAAAATACCAATAGCGTACCAGTCACCATTCATTTGCAATGTGATATGCCATTAACCATGCAATTATTCGAGCAGGTTAGACCATATTTTCCAAAACAAGTATGTGATACACCTATAGATATCAAACTCTATCCACAACAACAGCATATATTTGAAGCAGCTGTAAATTTAGAGACTGTTGAAGATGGTATATGGTCACACGGTGATGGAGCATCGGTTGAATTAAAAGGCAATACACCAGACAAGTGTGAAGAAATTTCAATTCAATTTCAGCAATCTAGAAAATTCATACAACCTTAATTGGTATATTTAAAACAAAAAAGGCGCTTTAAGCGCCTTTTTTGTTTAGAGATAAACTTGATTAGAATTTATCATCAAATTCGTTATGTTGTGGTGCTGGGTGTTTAAAACCTTTAGTTTTATAACCAAGGTATAAAATACCGAACATTGCCCACCATAAACCATATTTCAAAGCAGTTTCTTCAATTTCTAACCACATCGCAAAGATACTGATAAAGCCAAGCATTGGAATAACGACAAAGCTAAAAATATCTTTGGCTGTTTTTGTGCGGCCATCACGAAGTGCATAACGTGAAATCACAGATAAGTTCACGAAAGTAAAGGCTGTCAATGCACCAAAACTAATCATCGAAATGACAATATCAAGATCCATAAAGCCCGCAGTTAATGCAACCGCACCTACAATCATGATGTTGTACGATGGTGTGAAGTTTTTCGGACTAATATGACCAAAGATCTTCTTGTTAATGACGCCATCACGCCCCATTACGTACATCAGACGTGATACACCGGCATGTGCAGAAATACCTGATGCCATTACTGTCACAATCGCAAAAGTTAAAACATAGGATTGGAACAGTGAGCCGCCGACGAGCAAGAGTATCTCTGGCTGTGTTTCAGCAATATTCTTGAAATAGTTACCCGGCTCAGCAGGGAAGAACAGCTGCATGAAGTAGGTACTAATAATGAAGATAATCCCTGCGATTAAAGCAGTTAAGAAAATCGCTTTCGGCAGTGTTTTCTCAGTATCTTTTGTTTCTTCTGCCAATGAACTTAATGAGTCAAAACCAGTGAACGAGAAGCACAGTAATGTTGCACCTGTAATCAGCGCACCCACAGACGTCAGCTCATTCCAGAATGGCTCAAGGCTCCATAATTGGTAGCGTTCTGCCGCAGAAATCGGGCCATCAGCATTGAAGCCCATTTGAAGCTTGCTGTAGACCATCCACGTGAAAATACCAATTACTAATAACTGCACAAGTACAATCAGGCTGTTAAAGTTAGCAACAAAACGCGCGCCGCGTAAGTTAATTCCAGTCATGAATGCCGTTAGCACAATGACCCATACCCAGTGGTTTACTGTTGGAAATAGTGCTTCAAGGTAAATCACTGCAAGAATAATATTCACCATTGGAGACAGCAGGTAATCTAGCCATGATGACCAGCCCACCATGAAACCAACGTTCGGGTGAATGGATTTTTGAGCATAGGTATACGCCGAACCCGATGATGGATAGCGACGGATCATATGTCCATAACTGATAGAGGTAAACAAAATTGCAATCAGGGCAATAATGTAAGATGTCGGCACGTGTCGATGACTTTCTTCAGAAACTAGACCGAAGGTATCGAACAAGGTCATCGGCTGAATATAAGCCAAACCAATAATAATAATGTGCCAGAGTCCAAGCGTTTTTTGCAGTTTAGCTGCCGATTGAGTCCCAGAGATATTTGTCAACGGCGTTATCCTCTTATCGTTGATCAAGGATCAGTCATATTCTAAGGATCGTTTGAGACGAACGATCCCCCCTACGTTTTAAAACAAAAGTGCGCCAATCTACTCCAAATTGGTACATTTTGTCAGTAACTTTGAAATTATTTTTAGCAGAAATTATGCCAGTTTGATTAAAAAATAACTGATATTGTGTTCTGCAAGTGAAAAGCCCGATGTTTAAAAAAACATCAGGCTTAATTTTTCGCTATATTCGCTTATTTTTCAGCAATTACCAAGCTTTTTTTAGAATAGTTTTGAGGTCTTCTAAGCTGGCTTCTTTAGGATTATAAATAATCGATCCATCATTCAGTGCTTTCTCTGCCACTTCATCTAATTGAGCTTCTGTCACCTTGCCAGTTTCACTCAAAGTACGAGGTAATTTGGTCAAACTAAACAAGCGGTCACGCATGGCTAAAAGTGTTGAAATGGCTTTTTCAGCGCGGAGGTTGGCCGGCGTTTGTGCATAAATATCAGGGCCAGCCAGTGGTAATAGCAATTCAGCAATCTTATCGCCATTTACTTCTTTGTTGTATTCCAACACATACGGCAGGAATAAGTTCATGCATAAGCCGTGGGGCAGGTGAGCGACTGCACCCAGTGCATGACCTAATGAATGCACTAATCCAACCATCGAATTCGAAAATGCAATTCCTGCCATCGTAGAAGCTTGTGCAAGTTCTAAGCGACCATGTGCATCGCTGGTATTATCTAATACACCAAATAAGCTATTGCTAATTTTCTTGATTGCGGCAGTTGCATAGGCATCTGAAATCGGGTTCGCCGCCATGCACGTATAGGCTTCAATGGCATGCGTCATCGCATCCATCGCTGTCATCGCCGTAAGATGAGGTGGCAAAGTTTGCGTCATACGTGGGTCAAGAATTGCCGCATGTGGCATCAAATAATTCGATGCAAAGGCCATTTTTACATTCTTTTCAGGGTCAGAAACCACAGCGACCATAGTCACTTCTGAACCTGTACCCGAGGTTGTTGGAATCACAAAAAATGGTTTTAACGGTTTTGGTAAGTTGTGCGCACCTGAGTATTTCAGTAAGTCATCGCCACCTTCAGACACCAAGATATTGGTTGCCTTAGAGGTATCAATGACTGAACCGCCACCGACTGCAATAATGGCATCACATTGGTTGTCGCGGTAAAGTTGAGCCGCTTTACGTACGGTTTCTAAACTTGAGTCTGGCGGAACATCATCAAAAATATATCCAATCACCGTCTCGGTGCTTTCAAATGCCGCTTCAATCGGTGCAAGTAATTGATTACTGCGAACGCCTTTGTCGGTAATGATCATGGGACGTTTAGCACCCAAAGTAGACAGTTCGAATGGGATGTGTTCTAAAGCAGCATGGCCAGCAATCACTTTTACAGGACAGAAAAATTCGTAATATGGTTTAGCCATGTGTTATGTGCTCCGTTTTAAATAAGACTGGGCTACTTTTAAATAAATATTTGCAGCACCGCTCAGTTTTTCTTTTAGGCTTAAATGTGTTGGATATTCTTTGACAGCCAATTCAGCCACCAATTTAGGTAAAATTAATGCTTCCATTTTGTTGAGACAACGCACCAGTCGGATCGCATAAGACAAATCACCATCGGCGATCATGCGGTCATTGGCAAAGGCTTGTGCGGTACTTTCTTGAAATGAGAAGACCAAAAAGGCATGACTCAAATGCTTAAACGTAATGGTTAAGTCCGGCTTTTGAGTGCCGGGTGTGAGGAGTTTGAGTTGGTGGTCTTCCGTGACTTGCGCGACAAATGCAGCACCATTAGGAAAAACGTTCATAGATAAAATAAAATTAACTGGAAATTTAGCAACTTCTTGTTTAATTTCTTCATCGACCTGGCTCGCCATGACCAGACCTCTGCCAATCACATCCATCATGAGTTTGACATAGGCCTGCTGGAGCGCGGGTTTAACGGATTTAGTTGCAATCACGTGTACATCCCTTATCTATAATTATTAAATTTAGAGCTTTTACTCTAAATTATTTTATTTGAGAAAGCAAAGTCTTTTATAGTTGTTTGACTGTTACGTCTTTAAAGTAACCACTGTTTTTCAAAGTATCAATGATATCGACGCATAAGTTTTCAAATTTAGGGTAGTCCTGTACTAAATCTTGTATGCGTACCATTTCCAATCCTGCATAGCCACATGGATTGATGGTATGAAAACCAAATAAATCGCAATCAATATTCAGTGCTAAACCATGATATGAACGACCTTTACGAATTTTAAAGCCCAATGAACCAATTTTTCGTTCATTGACATAAACACCCGGCGCATCAGGCTTGGCATAAGCTTGAATACCATATTTGTTCAGCAAATCGATCATGATGGTTTCGGCATACGAGACCAATGTACGAACATTCCAGCCCAAACGGTTTAGGTCAAACATGAAATAAGCCACCAATTGACCCGGCCCATGCCAAGTGACTTGTCCACCGCGGTCTGTTTGTACCACAGGGATGTTACTTTGCACCAAAATATGTTCAGGTTTACCAGCTTGCCCCTGAGTTAATACGTCGGGATGCTGTAATATCCACAGTTCATCAGGCGTGTTTTCATCGCGCTGTTCAGTGAGTGTTTTCATCTCTAAAAAGCGGTCTGCATAAGGGGTCAGGTGGTTATATTGACGAATGATTAATTCGGGTTTTTGAACAGTTTCAGTCACGTATTTCGTGTCCTTTTCTATCAAAGTCATGTATGGATTATAATGAATTAGACGTACAAAAGGGGGGTTAAATACTGAATTACTTGAGGGTATTACTATTATACTTAGACATAAAAAACACGCTCGAAAGCGTGCTTTTTTATTTAAATCAACAGAATTACAGCGCGGTACGAATGTGTTTACAAGCTGCTAAATCCGCATAGACCGCATGTACTTGTTCTAACTCTTCGAAACGTAATTGAGCAGTAATTGAATGATATTTACCTGTACGAGATGGAGTCACAGTCATTTTACTGCCATCAAAATCAGGAAAATGTTTAACAAAAATTTCATTCACTGCAAGGCGAAGTTCTTCACCTGCATTACCAATCAATTTAATAGGGTAGTCCATAGGGAAGACCCAAAGATGCTCTTGCAATTCACGTGAAGGAGCGCGATTAGTCATATCAGTCATGGGACACCTCATTATTTAAAAATACCTGCAATGAGCAGGTATTTGGAATTATTTGCTACATGCTCATAATATGGGGCGGAAAACCCCATATTCAAGCCTGCATTGTCCTAGTTATAGGTTAATCATTCTCAAGGAATGAACGCAGATGTTCTGAGCGTGAAGGATGACGTAATTTACGCAATGCTTTCGCTTCAATCTGACGAATACGTTCACGTGTTACGTCAAACTGTTTACCCACTTCTTCCAAGGTATGGTCGGTTGGCATATCGATACCGAAACGCATTTTCAAGACTTTCGCTTCACGTTCAGTCAAGTTTTCAAGAACTTCACGTGTTGCTTCTTTTAAGCCTTCTGACGTTGCAGCGTCAATAGGAGAGGTGATATTACCGTCTTCAATGAAGTCACCAAGATGCGAATCTTCATCATCACCAATTGGTGTTTCCATTGAAATTGGTTCTTTCGCGATTTTAAGCACTTTACGAACTTTCACTTCGTCCATTTCTAGACGTTCACCTAATTCTTCTGGTGTAGGTTCACGACCCATTTCTTGAAGAAGTTGGCGAGATACACGGTTGATCTTGTTAATGGTTTCGATCATGTGTACTGGAATACGAATCGTACGTGCTTGGTCGGCAATCGAACGCGTAATCGCCTGACGAATCCACCAAGTTGCATAAGTAGAGAATTTATAACCACGACGATACTCGAATTTATCCACCGCTTTCATCAAGCCAATGTTACCTTCTTGGATCAAGTCGAGGAATTGCAAACCACGGTTGGTGTATTTTTTCGCAATCGAAATTACCAAACGTAAGTTAGCTTCAACCATTTCCTTTTTCGCACGGCGAGCTTTCGCTTCACCAATCGACATACGTTTAGAAATGTCTTTGATGCCTTTAACATCTAAACCAAGTTCTTTCTCGATGTCAGCGATTTTTTGTTGGAATGCCAGAACGTCAGGGCGGACTTTTTCAAGATAGCCTTTCATTTCTGCAGGTGCTTTAGCAATTTGTTCATCTAACCAAGCAAAGTTAGATTCTTGACCTGGGAAAGACGTACGGAATTGAGTACGGTCCATACGACCACGACGTACTGCATAGCGCATAACTTCACGTTCAGAAGTACGGATTTGGTCATGGGTATTACGAATCAAATCAGAGATGATGTCGAATAAACGTGGCGTGAATTTGAACATCATGAACACAGTTGCAAGTGCTTCAAGTGCAGCAGCAGCTTCTTTACTGTTACGCCCATGTTTTTCAATTGCAGCTTTAGTGACTAACCATGCTTGTTCAAGCTCAGTGAAACGTGCTTTAGCAATTTCAGGATCTGGACCAGATTCGCCTTCAGAATCATCATCACCTTCAGACTCTTCTTCTTCATCGTCATCATCAAGTTTGACATCTTTAGTTGGCTTGTTGGTTGACGCTTCATCTTCATCGATCTCAGAATCATCTTCATCGATCACTTCTGGGATGGCTTCGTCAGATTCTGGATCTAAATAACCAGAAAGAATATCCGCTAAACGGCGTTCACCCGCTTCATAATCTTTATATTCTTGCAGTACCACTTCGACTGCATTTGGCCAATAAGCAATAGAATGTAAAACGTCACGAATACCTTCTTCGATGCGTTTTGCAATGCTAATTTCGCCTTCACGTGTCAAAAGCTCAACTGTACCCATTTCGCGCATATACATACGCACAGGGTCAGTGGTACGACCGGGTTCATTTTCAACAGATGCAAGTACAGCAGCGGCTTCTTCTTCAGCAACTTCGTCAGTCGCTTCGCTGCCACCTTCAAACATTGTATCGTCAGTTTCTGGTGCACGATCATGTACCGGAATACCCACGTCATTCAACATCTGAATGATGTCTTCAATCTGTTCACTTTCAGTGATTGAGTCCGGGAGATGATCGTTAACCTCGGCGAAAGTTAGGTAACCTTGCTCTTTGCCTCGGCTAATCAGAGCCGCTACTTGAGAAGTAGGGGAAGTCATATCGCTCATCTTTGCTTACTCTTCGTTGAATCTGTGGCAGTAAAAAACCGTGCATTTTAGCACGATCGTCTCATTAAATCTTGTGAATAGCTGGCTTATCCCATTAGGACGTTACAGCATCAAGCTGTCCAATGAGATATTAAAAATTTAAATTCAGTAATTTAGGTGGGGCTGAAATTGTTGTTTTCAAGTTCATCCCATGCATCGATTATTTTACGAGTCATCTTTGACTGTCATAAAAATGAAGGACGCAGGGTGGATTATATCATGCCACAGGTTTTGGTAAGAAAAAAAGCCCTATTTTTAAAGTTTAGTTGTTAAAAAAACAAATAAAACTTGACAATATTTTATATCCCATATAAATAGCGGCTAGACCCCTTCAATTTTTTTCATTATGAGGTAGTTTTGGTGTCTTCTACAGATTTTGAACTAGATGATAACTACGGTGATGATGATGTGAATTTCGATGAGGCCAGTGCAAAAACTAGCGCGAAAGAATCGTTAGAAAAGCGCCGACTTATTGATGACCTTCTGGCTCAGCGCCGTCTTGAACGTGAGCTTAAAGATTTTGATTACGACATCGACGATGACGATGATTTTGATGACGAAGAAGACTAAATAGCGATTTAGCATAGCGCTTGAAAATGCTATGCTTACGCATTAAGTTTCTAACTCTGGATTTGAAATGAGTGCTTTAGATTTAGACCTTTTGAGTGACTATCTAGACGGCGATGACAACGAGCATGGTCTAGATTTTGCAGCGACTCATGGTTTTTTGTGTGCAATTGCAGTAGGCCCAGCTTTTGATAAATGGCTAGACGAACTTTTTGATAACAATCAGAAAAAAGTACCTGCTGAAATTATTGCGCAAGTAAAAGCATGGCTCGAATCGATTCGTCAGAATCTTGCCAATGAAGATGGTATTGAATTTCCATTTGAAATTGAAGAAGCCGATGTTGAATCAAGTCTTGGTGACTGGAGTGTTGGCTTCGTTGATGCCATGTTCCTAAACGAAGATGCATGGTTCACCGACGAGTTTGAAGAACAATTGGTTGATTTAACTTTGCCAATCATGGTGTTCAGCGGCATTGATGAAGAAGATCCACAAATGGAATCTTTCCGTCGCAATGGTCAGTTGATGGATGAACTTGCAGAAGAAATCCCAACCAATTTGAACGAATTATATTTGATGTATCACACACCAAATTAATTTCGACGAAATTTAAAAAAAGCACCTTGGGGTGCTTTTTTTAGCGCTGTACTTTTTTAATTCAAAATCAATCTTAATGCTTAACTGCGTTGGGCTTTTAAGAAGCTTTTCGCCATCCATCCAAAAGATAAAGCCAACACGAGATAATGGATAAGTAGCGTAAAGCTGATAGCAAGCAGCCAGACCCAAGCGGGTAATTGCGTTAGCACCATTTGAATAAAGGCTTGGGTTTCTGGGAAGATTAAGAGACAAATGACGGTCGCGACGACACTAATCAGTACCGAAGCTAAAATACAGCTCCAAATCAAAGTTCGCTTTTCTAACTTATTTGGCACTCGCTGATGGTCTTTAACAAAGCTAGATGCTGCAGCAAGACCGCCCACGATGAGACAGGTAATAGATGAACCACCGGGTAAATCAAAGAAAGATTCGATGGCTGCGACAGCAACCATGGCGAGGGCATAAGCAATGCTAAATGTGATGATGTATTTTTTCATTATTTAATGTTCATGTTTTCGTTTTATAAAGAGCGAGTATAGCTTGCCCGAAGTTTCTTCACTGAATTTTAAGTTTCAGTGAAGGGTATTGATTCAAATTCTAACGGAATAAGTTAAAAAAATTTATAATTTTTTAGCGCAGTAGTCTGCATACCAACCGTAGGCAATATGAAATATCGTGCCATGAATGGCGACCATGCAGAGCATAACTACAGCAGTTAGCCCAATGCCTGCATTATCCACAGACTTCATAATGCTTTCGGCATTGGGATTCATCAGCACCAAGAACAGCACAAAAAAGCTACCAATGATGATTGCAACGGCACTGGAGCCCCAAACCAGTTGGATCTTTTCATGGTTGCTAGGCACACGTTGTTCTTTCTTTACAAAATGCCCAACGCTGATTAATGCACATGCCACCAATGTAGGAATTAATGTAATACCACCAAGATTTAATCCAAAAATTAATACGGTAATCAAAAGCACCAAGGCGATGCTATAAACAGCAGCAAAGTGTAGGAGATAGTGTTTCATTTAAGCCCCAAAACAAAAAATTAACGAGGTCGACGTTTATGTCGACGGTACAAAATCCAACTAATAATGATGACTGTGATCAGAATAATCACATGGCCAACTTTACTAAATATTTGCTGCATTAACTGCTGATTTTCACCTAAATAAAAACCCATACAAGCTAAAAAAGTGGTCCAAATAATCGTGCCTAAACCACTATAAAACATGAACTTCCAAAATGGCATGCGGCTCATTCCCGCAGGAATACTAATGAGAGAACGCACAGCTGGAATCATCCGGCCAAAAAATACAATGCGGTGACCGTATTGCTCAAACCATGCTAGAGATTTTTTTACATCTGCCGATTTGATAAATAAATACTTTCCATAGCGATCGACGAAGTGAAAGATGGATTCATGCTTAAATTTATAACCAATCCAATATAGCAATGCAGCCGCCAGTAAAGAGCCGACACAACCTGAAATAATGACACCAATGAGCAGTAGTTGACCTTGGGAGGCAGAATAGCCAGCCGAGGGCATAATGATTTCTGAGGGGATTGGGGGGAAGACATTGTCAAGGAACATGAGTAGGGCAATACCGAGATAACCCAATTGTTCCATGATTGAAATGATCCATTCAGTTAAAGTCATGGTAGCCAAGGCAGAGAAAAGGTGTATTTATCCTATGTTGAAAAGCGCAGTGGGTAAAGTTCAGTTTTAGATATTCCTGAAATCACCTAAGCAAAAACAATAAATATTGAGTTCATCTTGTATTAAGTAGCATGTAGGCTTAATTAGAAGGAACATGTAGGCTTAATTAGAAGGAAAATGTATTAATGCGTGATGGCATTAAGCAATGCTGAATGATATAAGATTGAAGAATTGAAAGGCTTGGATCATAGTTTTTATAGTATTGAGTGTACGCTGTTCAGTTTGGATTTTATTTTTGATTTTTGGCGCTTTAGCAGCCTTAAAAATCGTTTTATGTACTGAACAGCGTAGGACAAAGTTGCAATAAGTAGCGTTGCAAGGTGCATAAATTAATCATCATGTTCCATATTTAACAGTGTGTGAATATAGACTTGGCGTAAGCTCAGAGATAAAGCAAATGGAATCACACAAAGTCCAAGAATGTTGAGCATAGTGGGTTGTAAGTGCAATGTATAAGCAATAAATAAGGCAAAAATTGCACCAATGCATGTAGCAATACTGACTATCAAAATATGCGACTGTTGGTTAAGGAGGTGTTTTAATTCTCCTACACTTTCTTTTACACGGGGAGCGGGTAAAGCAAGGCGCCTTGAGGTTGCAATTGGAGAGTTGATTAATTTTGGCATAATGCTTTCCTTTTCAATTATCTATAATGATTTTCTCGGATCAATTGATCAGAATAAGCATAAATGCGCGAACTGATTCTCGTAAATAACCAGATATAGTTATTTTGTCAAAAAAATTAAGTCACTGTTGAGAATGCGTAAAAAAAGCCCTAAAAATAGGGCTTTTATTTATATATCGTTACAACAAATTTTCCTTAGAGACGCTTACGTTTTGCTGCCACAATTTGTGATTGACGCATACGGAAGCCAGCTTTTTGTTGTTCCGTGGTTTTGTCGATACAGTATTTGCATGATACGCCATGTTCGTAGCTCGGAAGTTCAACTTCAGCAGGAGCCAGTGGCCAACCGCATGCGTGACATTTGATATTTTCGCCTTCTTCCATACCGTGAGTGACAGCAGTACGACCGTCAAATACGAAACATTCACCTTCCCACATGCTTTCTTCAACAGGGGTTTCTTCTAAATATTTTAAGATACCGCCTTTAAGGTGATAAACCTCATTAAAGCCTTCTTGAAGTAAAAGTGAGGTTGATTTTTCACAGCGAATACCGCCTGTACAGAACATGGCAATTTTCTTATCTTTATGCTGCTCAAGCTCTTTTTTCACGTATTCAGGGAATTCACGGAAAGTCTCAGTTTTCGGGTCAATCGCACCCTTAAATGTACCTGCTTTGTACTCATAGTCGTTACGTGTATCAATTAGGATTACGTCATCACGTGTAATTAGTTCATTCCATTCTTTAGGATCAAGATAGTGACCGACTAAATCACGTGGTTTCACTTCCACACCTAAAGTCACGATTTCTTTTTTCAGTTTGATCTTCATTTTACGGAATGGTTTATCCGTACTATGTGATTCTTTGTATTCCATCGCATTAAAGCCTTCATTGAGAAGGAATTGATGGATGATATCTACAGATTTACGGTCACCGGCAACAGTACCGTTAATACCTTCACCTGCCACAATTAGAGTACCGCAAAGGTTGATGGTTTTTACCAAGTCTAAAAGACGTTGTTGAAGATCGGCAGGATCTTGAACTTCTTTGAATTGATAAAGTGCGGCAACAACCCAACCAGAGGTCGCTTGCTGTTCTACAGGTGCAAGCTGTTCTACAGTAGCGTTCATGGAGTACTCCAAATGAATAAACAGGATAAAAATTAAGGCGCACATTCTACCGTGATTTGGATGAATAAGCGAGTAAAGCGATGGCTTTTAACCACACATTTGATCATAGCTTCATTTCAGTAGTTTTAGCGTGTATAGTCATGCCGAGTTGTTTTTATCCCATAAATATTGCTTGAATGGAGCCGGTTTTGAGTACTGATCGTCGAATTGCCTCGTTAACCCCATGTGCAGGGCGTTGTTCTACGGTATTTGGTGATTCAGTCTGTCGTGGTTGCCGCCGCTTTAACCATGAAGTCATAAAATGGAATACCTATACAGCAGAGCAACACACGGCCATTTGGTGTCGTTTAGATGCACAATTAGATCAAATTTTAATACCGATGTTGCCGCAAGCAGATATCATCCATGTCGAAGGCTTTGTCTTGTCTAAGCGAGTTCGCTTACGTCCAGATGCAAGCAAAGGCCGTAAACTGTATCACGCACTCAAGCTCTGCGAAAAAAACCGTCATTTCACAGATGAAAGTGGACTCGGGATACATTACAAACAGGTGCGACCGTTGTGGGATGAATTTGAGCGTCGTGTTTTAGCACTCGCCACAGCCAGCTATGATTTGGCATTTTTAAGAGCAGATGCCATTCGCTTGCATTTATTGCAAAACATGGATGAAGAGGACTAAGTCCTCTTTTTTTATTTATGAAATTTATCGTGATGTAAAAAAAATAAGTGAAGGAATCTCAGCGTGAATTATTCGGAGTACTTTTTATATTGTGTGGCCGTCATCGTAATGATTGCAACACCTGGACCTGTCATGCTGTTGGTCGCAAGTTCAGGTTTACAAGGCGGATATAAAAAGGCATTTCAAACCATTGTCGGGACAAATTTTGCGTCACTGATTTTGATTGTGCTGTCAGTGTGTATTTTAAAAGGCATTTTAAATGTGAATGCTCATTGGCTCGATGGCATCAAAATACTGGGTTGTTTATATATTGCTTATATTGGATTTGATATTTTAAAAGAAGTAGCTATACAGCCCACTGCACAATCTCTGCAGTTAAAAGCAGCACAAGGGGGGGTAAGCAAGGACTAATTGTGGGGATTTCAAATCCTAAGGATATTATTTTCTTCGCGTCATTTTTTCCGCAGTTTGTAGGAATTACTCCTCATCTTAATCTGAGTTTAATTGTGTTGACCCTGAGTTGGATCGTTTTAGATTTCGCGACCTTGTCTTTGGTGTATTTGTCTTTTCATCGCTTGTCGAAATCACGTTGGTATAAAAAATTGTTGGCACTGTGCGGGGTGATTTTAGTGGTGGTTGCCATCTATGGCATCTATAGCACATTCACGGCTTAATTCTTAACTTGAAACGTCTAGTAAAAAATAAAAAGGCTGATTCAATCAGCCTTTTTTTATGAACGTGTAGAGCTTTAATTTATTCGCACTAGAGATTGTGCTGTAAGCGATATTGCACAATTTCTTCAATGGTGAGTACAGTCAAATGATGCGTTTGTGCATACGCTAAAACTTGTACGCCATTCGCCATCGTACCGTCTGGGTTGGTTAATTCACACAAAACACCTGCAGGTTTTAAACCGGCTAGACGGGCCAAATCAATGGTGCCTTCAGTATGTCCACGACGGGTCAATACGCCGCCTTCACGCGCCCGTAAAGGAAAAACATGACCCGGACGGTTTAAGTCACCCGCAACAGCACCATCTTTAATTGCGGCTTTGACTGTAGTTGTTCGGTCTTTTGCTGAAACTCCAGTAGTAACACCTTCCGCAGCTTCAATGGTTACGGTAAAGGCAGTTTTAAAATGGCTAGAGTTATCAGACACCATGGGTGGAAGTTCTAAATGATTGGCTTGAGCATCGGTTAAACACAGGCAGACAATCCCTGAACCGTCACGAATCATACGTGCCATGGTTTCTACAGTCAGTGTTTCTGCAGCAACAATCAGGTCGGCTTCATTTTCACGGTCAAAATCGTCCATGACTAAAACTGGTTTACCTTGACGAATGTCTTCTAAGGCTTGCAGCATGCGCTGTTCTGCAGGTGGAAGGGCAGAAAAGAAAATTTCGGGTTGAATTAAACTAGACATTGAAACGCTCGCGTAAATTTTAGATACGGTTGAACATTTCAGGACATGTGAAATAGTGGCGTTACGATATATATTGAAAATGATCAATGATATAGAGATGTGACGTCGTCTTCTTTCATCCGGACTATACCGTCGGCTCAGGTATTGCACCTGATCTGCGAATCGCGTTTAAACGATTGGCTCGTGGGCTTTTTTCAGGGCTTTCAACCCAGCAAATTTACCACCGGTGGGGAATTTCACCCCGCCCTGAAGCGATGTGTCTTTAGTATAGACCTGTTTGAGTGATGATGGGGGGATTATTGCTTAGAATCATTTGCAAAATTTTAGATAAGTAAAGTTATAAGATTGGATTTGTAAGCATTTATATAAAGTGTGTCAAAGCATGCTATCGTGCCGATAAATCAACCATGATTGCATAATGATAAAAAATGACCGTTCCTCAGCATTCTCAGCAGCAGAATATAAAGCTGCATCGTTCACAGTTAGATCAAGAGTTTTCAACAGATCTGTTTCAAGATGTACAGGTTATTCGGTATCTGCAAGTGATTGGTGTTGCACTGATAGCTGCCAGTTTCGTGTATTTGATCGCGGCAAACTGGTTGATGTTGCCAAAATTCATTCAATTGGCAATTCCAATGTTGCTGTTGCTACTGAGTGCTGTGACGAGTGTATATTTTGCAAGGCATGCTTGGATTCAGCAAAGTTTAGATGCTTTAAGTGCTTTGTTGCTCGGATTGAGTTTGGCTGTGATTGGACAGGTCTATCAAACAGGTGCAGACAGTTATCTGTTATTTTTAGTCTGGGCTTTGCTGCTTTTACCTTGGTTATATCGACCGAATATCGGAGTCTTTGTGTTACTGTGTTTGATCAGTCAATTGGCATTATTTTTATATTTTAAACAAAGCTATTTAATCGTTGATCATTCTTGGGGGTATTTACTCTGTATGAATGTATTGACGGCAATTTGTGTGACCTATTGTTTGAAATATTATGCTGCACTGCGCTTAGTATTTATTGCATTTATTACACTAATGTCGATGTATTGCATGTTTTTATACTGTGGAAATGGGGCAGAGCAGTATCAATGGCAATATTTAATTTTTGCATTGTTGCTTCCAATTTATCTGATTATCTATTTTTATCGACAACATCGTGCATTAGAAACCAGTTTACAAGCTGCAGGTCTCGCCGCGAGTTTCAGTATTTTGATTTTCCAATGGGCAGAACATATTTTATCTGACTCGAGTGCAGGATTGTTGGTTTTTGCCTTGCTGATATTTGCTTGGTTTGCGGTGATCAGTTGGGCACTGATGAAATTTCTGCCACAGACTAAATTTGCGGTTATTCCTTTAGCGATTGGGGCATGGTTCGCAGGCATTATTTTATCGAGCTTATTGCTGACCTATTGGAAGGCGTTTTCAATCGTCATGGGCTTAGTTTTTGTGGCTGTGGCTTGGTGGTTGATTCGACGAGCTAAAAGTATCTTTAGTCGCCAATTTGCTTACTGCTTATGGGTATGTGGCCAATCTGCGGTCTTCATACATACAGAGAGCTTGACCGATAGCATTGGGTTTATTTTAGTATTACAAATTGGCGTTATCTTGCTCTGTTTGTTTAGTCGAATGCATTGGTTTATTGTTTTTATTCAACTCATTGCAGGATATGGCCTTGCAGTGGCCACACTATTTGATGCCGATCTTTTTATGAGCGATGAACATGTCATCTTAGCTGTGATTGGATTGAATTATATTCTACTGATTTTCTTGCTCGGGAGTGCAACAGCTTGGTTGCACTCGATGTATCGAAAAAGTGTTGTGTTGTGGATGTTATGCATCGTATTGGCGGGTGTGGTGTTGCAGACCTTGTCAAATAACGTTCTACATTTTGAACAGACCCAACATGGTGTTCTTGACCTGTTTATCGTTTATCTACTGCCTGTGGTTTGGCTTGGCCTTTACATCGCAAATCAGCAAAAACAGACGGGGCGCGAAAAATGGCTGTTACTGCTATTGGGCCTTGTGCTGATTGCGATGGGCTATTTTGAAATTTTCTTGTTATTGGTTTTATTGGCATGGGCGCAGGTCTATCAGCAATCTTTGGTTAAAGCCCTTTGCATCGTGTTGATCATTTTTAGCTTATGGATGCTGTATTACAATTTAGGGTTGAGCTTTTTACTGAAAAGTTTAACGATTTTGATCTCTGGTCTTTTGCTGCTTGGCATCACCAAAATGTTAACTGCGATACAGCATAAACAAGGGGAAGGAGCATGATGAACATACTCAATAAAAAAATGCTTCCTATTGGTTTGGCTGTACTCAGTATTCTTTTATTTGTACTGATGATTGCACGGCATGAATGGCATCTGGCAAACAGTCAGAGTATTTATGTAAAGCTGCAACCGGTCGATCCTCGCTCTTTGATTCAAGGAGATTATATGGCCTTGAATTATCAGCTCTATTTTGGTGGTCAGCCTTCTGAAGAGCAATCTGCTAATGGGCAGGCTGCCAAAGCGAACAAAGAAGAAAATGTACACCGTGACTATTTTGTAGATCAAAAAAGTATTGTGAGTTATGTGCAGCTTGATGCACAGCGTAGAGTGATTCGAACCAGTTTCAATCCAAAGTTATTAGTGCAGTATCCAAGCTCATCTACAAAACTGGTGCTCAAAAATCCTGACAATAGATTTGAGGGTTTATATCCCGCTGCAAGCAGCTTTTTGTTTGCCGAAGGCTTGGAACCGTGCTATCGCGATGCGCAATTTGCAGAGCTGAAAGTACAGGAAAATGGTCAGCCCTTATTGGTGGGTCTAGTGGGTGAAAACCTGCAGTCACTTCTGTGTGAGCAGAAGAAAGTTTGGTGGAAGGGGCCACGAAGTGAATAAAAGCGGATTATGTGATTGATCGCATAAAAAAGCCCGCAAATTTGCGGGCATTTAGAATCTTTGAATGCTTGAATTAAGCAACTTGAACTGGAATACAGTTCGCTGTGTGGTTCACTGTGTTATTTGGGTTCGCATAGACTAAACGTGGCTTATGTGCATTTGCTTCAGCTTCTGTGAAATCGCCAAAAGTTGCAATAATCATCAAATCACCAATATCTGCTTGGTGAGCAGCACCGCCATTTACAGAGATAATGCCAGAACCTTCTTCACCACGAATGGCATAAGTGGTAAAACGCTTACCATTAGTCACGTTCCACATATGAATTTCTTCATATTCACGGATACCGGCTAAATCTAGAAGAATACCGTCAATTGCACAAGAACCTTCATAATGTAATTCTGCTTGTGTAACGACGCAACGGTGGATTTTAGCTTTTAATAAACGAGATAGCATGGCTAGCGTCTCCTTGGTAGACCTAAGATCGTATCTTATGGTGGAACAATCTCTTGAATGCTGGGTGAGCAGTCAAATGCAAGCGCATTTTGCTCTGAAATCATTCAGATGGCAATAAGTATTGTTCAACAATTTGTGGAATTGTCAGTTCTATTTGTAAGCATTGATCTGGTTCATGGCTTGCTGAATCTCACCACTTACCAACAATTTAGTACGTGATAAGGCATGTGCAATTGCATCATCCATTAAACCTTGTTCACTACTTGGTGCTTTACCTAAAACATGGCCTGAGACACGTTCTTTAGAACCAGGATGACCAATACCAATACGTAAACGATGGAAATTTGGACCAATATGCGGGACGATATCGCGTAAACCATTATGACCACCATGACCACCGCCCGTTTTCAGGCGAATGACACCCGGGTTCATATCGAGTTCATCGTGTGCGATAAGCATTGCTTCAGGAGCAATTTGATAGAATTTGGCGAAGGGAACAACACTTTGACCTGAGAGGTTCATAAAGGTTGTGGGTAACAGCAGACGAACGTCTTGACCTTCGATATTACCACGACCACTGATGCCTTTATATTTAGGATCAGCTTTAAGTTGGATGCCATATTGTTCTGCAAGGCGTTCTACAAACCAGAAGCCTGCATTATGGCGGGTTTGGGCATACTCAGAACCTGGGTTACCCAAACCAACAATCAGTGAAAGTTTGCTCACTCATTTACACCATTTAACACTTATGCGCGTTTGAAGTCAGCGTGCATAGGAGTGTTTTTAGCTGGGTGACGTTGTAAAGCTTGGATTTTAACGCTTTCAGCTTTACCGTCGATGTTGATTTCAACAACTTCTTCAAAGAACGCGTTGCTTTCTAAAGCTTTAACAAGTTCGCGAAGTTCTAAAGTAACTGCTACAGGTTCAGCTGCACCACCGTAGATGATTGCTGGTACTTTATTTTGAAGACGAAGGCGGCGGCTCGAACCTTTCCCTTGTACTGCTTCTTCACGTGCTACTGCATTTAATACGAAGTTTGCCATGATAGACATTCCTATTTAAGTTTAATTGACTAGACCTTCGACCAGTCTAGTGATAGAAAGCCCCACCAAAAGGCAGGGCTTTTAAATTTAGCGCTATATTATAGATAAGAATCGAACATTGCGCTAATAGATTCTTCGTTGTTAATACGACGAATTGTTTCAGCAACCATACTTGCAACTGAAACTTGGCGAATCTTACCAAGAGCTTGAGCTTCTTCTGAAAGCGGAATGGTGTCTGTTACAACCAATTCGTCAATCACAGAGTTTTTCAAGTTTTCTAAAGCTTTACCAGAAAGTACTGGGTGAGTTGCGTAAGCAACAACTTTGCGAGCACCAAAAGTTTTTAGTGCGTCAGCAGCTTTACACAATGTACCTGCTGTATCCACCATATCATCAACGATGACACAGTCACGGCCTTTAACGTCACCGATCAAGTGCATTACTTGAGATTCATTCGCTTTTTGACGGCGTTTGTCGATGATCGCAAGATCGATATCACCCATTTGCTTAGCAACAGCACGCGCACGTACTACACCACCAACGTCAGGAGAAACAACCATTAAGTTGTCGTGTGACTGTTGACGAAGATCTGCTAAAAGCGCAGGAGTACCGTAGATGTTGTCTACAGGAATATCGAAGAAACCTTGGATTTGGTCAGCATGAAGGTCGATCATGACAACGCGGTCAATACCAACAGTTGTAAGCATATCTGCAACAACTTTTGCTGTAATTGGCACACGGCTTGAACGTGGACGACGATCTTGACGAGCATAACCAAAGTAAGGAATGACAGCAGTGATACGACCAGCACTTGCACGACGCAAAGCATCAGCCATAACTAAGATTTCCATAAGGTTATCGTTAGTTGGGGCACAAGTTGGTTGTACGATGAATACGTCTTTACCACGAACATTTTCAGTAATTTCGACAGCGATTTCACCGTCAGAAAATTGACCTACAGATGCAGCACCTAGAGGGATGTGAAGGTGGCTAACGACTTTTTGGGCGAATTGTGGATGTGCAGATCCACTAAAAACGACAAGATTGGGCATGAAGCACCCTTGGCGGTTGGCAAATTAGGGAATTAGATGGCAGGGGCGGCTGGATTCGAACCAACGGATGCCGAGATCAAAACCCGGTGCCTTACCACTTGGCGACGCCCCTAATGCGGCAGAACTTTAATATTTTTGCGGTATTTTGTCAAGTTGAAACAACAAAGATACTGCAAATTATGCTCTGTCTTTTTTGAAGTAAATGGCAGGGGCGGCTGGATTCGAACCAACGGATGCCGAGATCAAAACCCGGTGCCTTACCACTTGGCGACGCCCCTAAATTGATGAAATAGCGAATAAAGTAAATGGCAGGGGCGGCTGGATTCGAACCAACGGATGCCGAGATCAAAACCCGGTGCCTTACCACTTGGCGACGCCCCTAATACTTTACTGCAATTACATCTACAGGTGAAAAATGATGGCAGGGGCGGCTGGATTCGAACCAACGGATGCCGAGATCAAAACCCGGTGCCTTACCACTTGGCGACGCCCCTATATCAAACTTCAAAATGACGTAATGGTGATTCTTGTAAACTGCGAACCAAGTAAGATTTACATGGTGCATTTTTCAATATGTCATCAATATTCATATTTTCAGTTACTTCAGTAAATACACAAGCACCTGTACCTGTAAGCTTTGCGGCACCGAACTGATCTAAGTACTGCATTGCTTCATCGACTTCGGGATATAAGCTTCGTGCCACAGGCTCAAAGTTATTTCCAAAATCAGATGGCGTTTCCTGATAGCCGCAAAATTTAGTGGGCTTTGAGTCTCTTGTCAACGTTTTTTGTGAAAAAAGCAGTTGAGTGCTGATAAAACAGTCAGGTTTCAGCACAATGTACTGTTTTTGAGCTAAATCTATGAATGTTAAGTGTTCACCGATGCCTTCAGCCCATGCATTTAGACCATGTACAAACACGGGAACATCTGCCCCAAGTTGTAAGCCGAGTTCTGCTAGTTGTTCAGTATTTAGACCACATTTCCACAGTTGATTGAGCACAATAAGGGTTGTTGCTGCATTGGATGAACCACCACCGAGCCCTGCACCCATCGGAATATTTTTTTCGATGTGGATTTTTTGTGCAGTCAGTGCTTTAGCAAACGGTTTGAGTATTTGAGCAGCACGATAAATTAAATTTTGCTCTAGATTGACGCTGTTTAAGCCCTCAATTTGAATAAAATCTTCATCAGCTGAATTTGCGCGTGGATGAAATTCCATCCAATCAGATAAATCGATGAGCTGAAAAATCGTTTGTAATTCGTGATATCCATTCGGACGTCGGCCAGTAATGTGCAAAAACAAATTGAGTTTTGCAGGAGAAGGTACACGAATCATGGAAGTCATAGTTCAGCTTTTAGGCAAATTAACGATTTTGAATCACCATTGTAATACGGTTTTCCTGACCGGATTCAAGTGCTTGTTTTAAAATTAACTTGTTCGGTACCGTCGCAGTCTCGTTATAGCTTAGGTCAACCGTCCAACCATCTTCAATAATCTGTTGTGGGCGCTGTGCAGTATCGCGTTGAATTTTTGCTTGTGTGGTTGCAGGGCGCGCCTGTACCCAGTCGACGAGGTGGGTAATGGGAGCTTGCCAACCAGTAGCACGTTCCAGTAATTCTTCAGGTGTTTCTGCTTCAATTAAACCGGTTTTTGCACTGTTTAACTGAACTTGACCGGGTTTACCGCTGATTTGAGTTTTTCCAACACCCAAGATGCCACTCAGTTCGATGTCATATTCATTGCGGTCTTGAACCCAAGTAAAAAAAGCACTTCCTGACTGTTGTGGCGTGCGCACACCAATCTTACCTTGTAAGTTGAATTGATTTGCAGCGACTTCTTCAGGGCTGGGTTGATCGGGTGTTTTAACATATTGCTGACAACCGGTAAAAAATAAAGCGCAGCAGGTCAGGGCAGATACCCCAAATTTTGAAGATACTTGCATAAAGTCTTTCTAACTCTTTTTCATGGGTTGGGGTAACAATAACGAATGTAGTTGCTCTAATTGCGGATCATTCGGATGTTTTTGTTGGAGTTGTTGTAACAACGCGTCAAATTTATTCATATCACCTTGCATGAAGACTGATCGTGCATAGCGAATGCCAATTTTTAAACTATTACTCAGTTCATACGCTTTGGCCAAAACCGATGCAGAGGTACTAAAATCATTTTGCAAATAACAAATATAACCGAACGTATCTAAAATTGAGGCTTGCTCAGGAGCATATTCTAAGGCATGTTCGACGTATTTTCGGGCTTCATCTAAGCGTCTATTTTGTACCGCCAAGGTATAGGCATATGCATTTAAATAGGTCGGGCTATTGGGTTCAATTTCAAGTAATTGTTTTAGTAATTGGTCGAGTCTATCTTTATCTTGATGGGCGTCGAGCAGAAGAACTTCGGCATAAATGAGCTCAGGATCTTCGGGCAAGTTTTTTACCGCTTCATCAAGCAAACGGACTGCTGCTTTTTTATTGTTCATGCGTTTTAAAATATCTGCCTGAGCAAGATATAAGAAACTGGCATGTTGAGGATAATTAACCCGCTCTTGGGTTAAAAAGCGCAGTGCATCATGCAGCTTATTTTGCTGGCTAAAAATGCTGATCATATTGCGCCGTGAAACTGTATAAAGACTGCCATCAACAAGGCGATAATAGGCTTTTGCCGTTTCATAATGCTGTTTGCGTTCAGCATTTACTGCGAGATAGTAATACGCTTCATTTTGGTATTTGCTCGAATAACGTAACTCCACCAAATACTTTTCGGCTTTTTCATAAAGCTCTAAGTCAATACTGGTCAAACCTGCCATAAATAGCGGTTCTTCAGCAGATGGCCATTTCTTTAGTATATCTTCGAGTTTTTCTAGACCTAATTCTGACTGATTGATTTTAATTAAATATTTTGCTTCTGCTAAGCGAACTTCCATATTGTTGCGGTGTTTACGGCTGGATTTTTCGAACCATTTTAAGGTTTCTTCTTCATCGCCTAACGACATAAGTAAATTGGCTTTCATTAGGATATAGCCAGTCACTTTCGGGCGTTTTTTCAGTGCTAAATTAATGGTGTCTAAGGCATCAGCAAAGGCACCATTTTGAGCTTGTAAACCTGCGACTAAGACCAAAATAGAAGGGTTGGTTTTTTCCTTGCTAGCGGTCAGTGCTTGAATCAGATAAGCGCGATCTTCCTCTGATTCAGGGGAAATACCCGCCAAAATTTGTTCTAAATCTGCATTTGGGTCAATGGTTAAAATTTTATCAAGTGTTTCGGCGGCAAGCTCATATTCATGGGCTTTCAAAGCAATATGTGATAAATAAAATAATGCTGGTACATCTTCAGGTTCTTGCACAACCCAATGTGTAGCAATATCTAAGGCTGCTTGTAAATCATTTTGCTCAATTGCAACGTTTAAAGCACGTTGTTTGACCATGGTGGATTTACTTTTGATTGCAAGCACGGTGTAGTTATGAAGCGCGGTTGGAATGTCGTTATAGGCTAAGGCAAATTCCGCAATCATACTTTGTTTAATTGCATCATATCCTGAATTTGCATGGTAAACTTCTCCCACGGCCCGAATTGGGGCAGTAGAAGCCATGCTACCGACAAGTAAGAATGTGGTAGAATACTGCTTTATTGTCTGGCCGTTCAGTCGGCTATTTGTTAGACGCAATTTTTCTTGATCCAAGTAATGCTTTTTATGACACCGATGTTGCACAATAGCATAAATTTAGCGAAATGATGATCTGATATGTCTTTCTTTGCATTGGGTGTCAACCATCAAACCGCTTCTGTAGAGCTGCGTGAACAGATTGCATTTAACCCTGAAAAGTTAACTGCACTGCTTGAACAGCAAAGCCATACGCCTGAACTCAATGACATGGTGGTGGTGTCTACATGTAATCGTACCGAAGTCTATGCGATGTCTGAAAATGCAGACATGGTATTGAATTGGCTCGCCCAATCAAATGGTATCGATGTAAAGCAATTGTCAAATCATGTGTATCGTTATGAAAATGCACAGGCGGTGACACACCTCATGCGTGTGGCTAGCGGCTTGGATTCGCTCATGCTTGGTGAGCCTCAAATCTTAGGTCAAGTTAAAACGGCTTTGTCATTAGCCAAAGATGCCGAAACTGTCTCCCCAAATTTAAACCGTATTTTTGAATATGCCTTTTATGCGGCAAAACGAGTGCGTTCTGAAACAGCAGTCGGAAGTCATGCGGTATCGATGGGCTATGCTGTTGCTCAGCTCGCTTTACAGGTCTTTAGTCAACCTGAAAAATTGACGGTCATGATTGTTGCTGCTGGTGAAATGAATAGCTTGGTTGCGAAGCATTTGGCCGAAATGGGTGTGGGTAGAATTATTATCTGTAACCGTACACGTGCCCGTGCTGAAGCTTTATCCCAAGAGATTGCTCATCGTGTAGAAGTTGAAATAATTGATTTTGCAGATTTGGCAGACAATTTACATCGCGCAGATGTAATTTCAAGTTGTACTGGAAGCTTGCATCAAGTGATTTATTTTGCGGATGTCAAAGCAGCATTGAAAAAACGCCGTTATAAACAAATGTTGTTGGTCGATTTGGCGGTACCCCGTGATATTGAAGCCAAAGTTGAAAGTTTAGATGGTGTTTATTTATATGGTGTAGATGATCTGCAAACAGTCATAGAAGAAAACTTGGCTCAGCGTCGTCAGGCGGCAGTTGAAGCCGAAGTGATGGTCAATCAGCTTGCGACAGATTTAATCACACAGCAAAAAGTGAATTTGGCTGGCTCGACAATTCATGCATACCGTGAACATGGGGAGTCATTACGTCAAGAAGAGCTGGCTTTGGCCTTGAATCGTCTACAAAAGGGTGAAGATGCTGCGAAGATTATGCAAGAAATGTCACATCGTTTAACCCAAAAGTTGCTGCATCCAACTTCTATCGTGCTGCGAAATGCAGCAATGGCGGAAGACCCAGCATATTTTGAAATGATAGAGCAAGATTTAGTTAATGTGGCTGAAAATCGCCGTAAACCAAAGAAATAAATAAGCTGATTCATTGAATAGTATGTTGTTCACAGCTTGAACTTGAAGTTAAAACCTGTTGTTAAGCAGGTAACATCATAAGCGCCATATGATTCAAATAAAAGAACGATACGCGGTAAGGTCATCCGCAAGTGTTTGAGACAGGACTACTTCTAATCAAAAATGTTTTTTGCGATATTTTCAATAATTTGACGCTAATGAACGAGTTCTGCGGATGATAATGGTTTTGGGTACTTTTGCCGAAACAAAAGTACCTCCAGCCGAAGGCTAATCCCTTTATTCGATCCCTAGAGGCAGGACTCCGTCGAATAGAATTAAAAATCATTTTAAAAATGCGTAATTTTTTTACGGTCGTAACATGAGTTAAAACTTAATCTTCAAGGAGTGTGAGCGATCTTTTTTTATCAATATCATAAATACGTTGTTTTAAATTACGCATTTCTGCAAGGCTAGAAAACTTATTCGACTTGATCTTGAGTTGTAAGAATTGATATTGCAATTTTGTCGATAAATCTGCTGCGAGTTTATCTGCTTGTTCAGGTGATGATGTATAGTCACTGATATTGGCATGCTCTAAAATATGTTGTAATTCATGATGATGTGCTGCGCAAGCACCGAGTACATAATAGGTCGATAACTCTGGGTCATCAGGCAATTCATCAAAAATCACATTGAAAATATTTAAAACGTGATAAAGCAAGAGATCTTGTGAAACTAAGGCGCGTAAAGGCTCAAAATGAATGTAGAGATAAGGATGATTGATTAAAATCGCAATCACATATTCTTCAGCATCAATTTTTGTACTAAAGCTCAGAGACGCATCATTATTGACTTGAGGCTGCCACTTTCGGCTAAACCCTAATTTTTCACGGAAATATTGTTGTAGCAAATAACGATATGAACCACCTTTCGGTAACAGTTCAGTCAGTTGTCTCAGTTCACCCATCACCTGACTTTTACCTTCAGGCGAAGCAACATTATGATTTTGCGTTAAATGTGCAAAAACAAATTCAGAAAGTAGCGGTGAGGTGTCCAATAAACGTCGAAAATTTTCGATACCTTCACGACGGATCAATGAATCTGGGTCGTGGTCATTCGGCAAAACAAAGAATTTAAGTTCTCGTCCATCATTCAGTAATGGCAGGGCAATTTCAAGCGTACGACGAGCTGCTTTTTGACCCGCGGCATCACCATCAAATGCAATGGTAATACGGCTATTTTGCTTAAATAAAATGTTTAAATGTTCTGTATTACTGGCTGTCCCAAGAGTTGCTACAGCGCCATGAATGCCATATTGCTGAAGGGCAATGACATCCATATAACCTTCGACCATTAACCAGTCTTGGGCTTTTTGTTTACGGCCTTCATATAAACCATAAAGTAACTGGTTTTTATGGAAAACTTCAGAGTCTGGAGAGTTGATATACTTCGGTTTGATTTCATCATTTAGGGCACGACCACCAAAACCGACCACACGACCTTTCGCATCTCGAATCGGGAAAATCACCCGCTCGCGCAGTAGGTCAAAGTCACGACCACTGTCACTGGTTCGAATCAAACCGAGAAGTTTGAGTCCTTCGATATCTTGTGGAAAGGCTTTTTCTAAATGTTGCCAATCTTCAGGGGCATAGCCTAAGCGCCAATAGGCGATGGTGTCTGCACTGAGACCCCGTTGTTTAAAATAAGCTTGCCCAATTGGACTGAGCGGAAGTTGTTGTTCATAAAACTGTGCGACATTTTCCAGCAAGTCATATAAGTTTCCATCTTGCGGCACATCTTCAAAAGCATTGGCAACTTGGTCAAAGTGAGCAAACGGATCGCTCCCATAAAAGGCTTCTTCGCTATTTTGAAACTCAGCAAATGGGTCGTGTTCGAAATTTACTGCAGCAGGAGCAGTCTGTGTTTCGCCTGTTTGGGGCGTCAGAGCTTTTGTTTCGATTGCAGGTTTTTGTACAGCTTTGGGTTTAGATTCGCGTTTATATTTGAGTTTATTGGAATCGTTATTGTCTTTCGGTAGTTCAATACCTGTTTGGCTTGATAAATCCTTCATTACTTCAATAAAGTTACGGCTACCAATATCCATTAAAAAACGGATGGCATTACCATTGGCCTGACAACCAAAGCAGTGAAAATATTGTTTATCACGATAGACATGGAAAGATGGCGATTTTTCCTGATGGAATGGGCAGCATCCTGAGTAGGTGCGTCCAGTCTTTTTCAATTTCACAAATTGACCAATCACATCGACAATATCGGTGCGATCTAAAATTTGATCAATTGTATGTTGAGGAATGGCCATGCTGTTTTATCTGTCTATCTATTGAATTTGGGCAGTTCGTGAAATATGTTGAAATCAGCAATGCTGTAAGTTCAGTGGGGATGCAGTACAGCATCGTCCATCGAACTATTGTATACCTTTTAATCTAACCGAATCTGTAGATCCTGAAAAGATAAAAGGGCAAGTATTCTAACTTGCCCTTTGTGAAAAATCGACCTTCGTTGCGACTATATTATTCAGCTGATTCTGACGACTCAGTTTTTTCGCTATGAGGACGATCCAATAAGCCAAAGCTTAAACGATTGGTTAAACTGCGTTTTTCTTCATCAGTTTCAACTGCGTCTGTAGAGGTTTGCTCAGACATCGTTTGTGCTTCTTTACCGAAAATACCTAAGGTTGCACGGTTAAGGAAGCTGCCTTCACTACGTGCAGCACGCATATTGACCGTACCGTCTGACTTCACAAGTTTTGGATAGTTCAGTTTAAGTACTTCAATGTATTGCTGAGACGTGGTTTTATCACCAAGTTTGTCATAACCATAGGCTACAGTCGCTAGAGCTTCTGGAACTTGTGGCGCTTGCGGATAATGTTCGATCACCCAAAGTGAACGTTCAACAGCAGCTAACCATGCTTTACGCTTCACATTAAAACGTGCCGCATTCATTTCGCTTTCAGCCAATTCTTGACTGATGAACTTCATACGTTGTGCGGCATCGACTGCATATTCGCTCGATGGGTAGCGACGGATAAAGTCGACAAAGTTTTGATAAGCCACTTTGAGATAGCTCACATCACGGTGCGATTGCTTTAAAGAAGTATAGCGAAGCAAACCATTGTAGTTTTGCTCCATGTTTGAAACACCACGCACGTAGTACGCATAATCAACTTGCGGATGTTGTGGGTTCATACGAATAAAACGGTCTGCAAGTGCAATCGCAGCTTCATAGTCTTTTTGCTGAAACTTTACATACAATAGTTCAAGTTGTGCTTGCTGCGCATAGTTACCTGTAGGGTAGTAGGTCTCTAGAGCTTCAAGGTGTTTTGCTGCATCTGTATATTGGTTACGTTCAAGCGCTTTTTGTGCTTTTTCGATATAAATCTGTTCGCTTGATTGTGGACCTGTATCGACCACTTCTTTCTTTGGATTACTGCTACAGCCTACCATTGCCGATGCAATGCCTATTGTTAGAGCAAGCATTGTCATTTTATATTTTGGTAGCGACATAAAAATTCCTCTGTTAATACGGGCAATGAGCTACAATTGAACTATTAAACCACTTTTGTCTGAATGAGCAAATGAGTCAAGCACAATCTTCCAATTCTAATTTCCCTGAAACTGATTTCAATTTACTTGAAGATTCTGAGGATGCAGATAACCATACTTCAGACTCAACTGCAACACGTTTATCGTTGCAATTTCAATTGGATGAAAGCTATTTAGGACAACGTATTGATCAGGTTTCAGCACTGGTTTGGACTGATTTTTCTCGCGAAAAGCTAAAACAGTGGCTTAAAGAGGGCCATTTGTTGGTCAATGGTAACACTGTGAAACCAAAGTACAAATGCGAAGGCACAGAGTTACTGACTTTAGACGTCGAGTTAGAAGCACAAACACGTAGCTTACCTGAAGATATTCCACTCAATATTGTCTATGAAGATGACGATATTATGGTGATTAATAAACCTGTCGGTATGGTTGTTCATCCGGGCGCTGGAAACAGTACAGGGACATTGGTGAATGCAATTTTGCATCACTACCCAAAATCTTCAGAGTTGACCCGTGCAGGTTTGGTGCATCGTATTGATAAAGACACCTCAGGTCTGTTGGTAGTTGCGAAAAACCTCGAATCCCAATTTTCTTTAAGTAAGCAATTGGCGAAGAAATCGGTTTACCGTATTTACGATTTGATCGTATATGGCAACATTATTGCCGGCGGTACAGTGGATGAGCCGATTAAACGTCATCCTGTTGATCGCATTAAAATGGCAGTCTTGCCGGGCGGTAAAGATGCGGTGACTCACTATAATGTGAAAGAACGTTTCCAAAACTTTACCCGCGTTCAAGCACGTCTAGAAACGGGTCGTACCCATCAAATTCGTGTGCATTTCACGTATATCGGTCATGGTCTCGTAGGCGATCAAGTGTACGTACCACGTGTACGTATGCCTGCAGGCGCGTCGATGTTATTAGATGACACTTTACGTGGCTTTAAACGTCAAGCGTTACATGCGGTTAAATTGGGTCTTGTTCATCCACGTACAGGTGAAGACATGATGTTTGAAGCACCATGGCCTGAAGACTTTAATCAATTGGTTGAAGTTTTACGTAGCGAAAACAAAGCTTATTAAGTTTTAAACTGATTTACACGCCATAGATAGAAAAGGACGGCAACATGCAATTTGTTCAGGGACTTCCACAAGGTGTTTTTGTGGGACAAACTCGAGTTCATCATGATCAGACGCAACCCGCTGAACAACCTGAACTGGCAGGATTCAATCTGGCATTGCATGTAGGAGATGATGCAGCACGTGTGCAAAAGCACCGGATGCAATTGCTCAAAGACTTTGCTGAATATGGCGTGAATAAAATCAGTTGGATGAACCAAACGCACAGTACGCTATGCCATCGCATTGATGAACAGATCAACTTTGTTGCACCCGAAGGCGATGGTATGGTCACGCAGTCTAAACACCATGCCCTGATGATGATGACCGCAGACTGCTTGCCCGTGGTTTTGGGTAATGCTGACGGGACTGAAGTTGCTAATCTGCATGCAGGTTGGAAGGGTCTAGCAAATGGTATTGTGGAAAACACTATTGCAGTCATGTACACTCAGCCAACATGGGCTTGGTTGGGGGCAGCTATTTGCCAAGAGAGTTTTGAAATTGGTGCAGAAGTCAAAGCTGCCTTTTGTTCCAAATACCCAGAACTTGAAAGTGCATTTAAAGCTGGTGTAAGGGAAGGCAAATATTATGCTGATCTTTATGCGATAGCGCGTTATATTCTTGCATTACATGGGGTTAAAGCCGTAACAGGTGGCGACCAATGTAGCTTTTTGCAAGCTGAAGAATATTTTTCTTATCGCCGCGAAGCGAAAACAGGACGTATGGCAACATTCGTCTTTATGCTTTGAAAATGCTAAACTTGACTGAATCTATCGACTTTTAAATGTTATGTCTTTGACTGCTAAATCTCTTGCTGTTGTTTACCACAGCCCCTATGGGCACACTGCCAAAGTGGCGAATTTCATTGTACAAGGTGCAGAAAAAGCCGGTGTAAAAGTCCATCTCATGAATGTAGAGCATGTGGATTGGGATGAATTGGACAGTGCAGATGCCATCGTTTTTGGATGCCCAACCTATATGGGCAGTATGAGTGCGGCAATGAAATTATTCATGGAGCAATCATCTAAACGCTGGTTAGCACGGACATGGCAAGGCAAGTTGGCTGCTGGTTTTACCAATGGTGGCGGCTTAAGTGGTGATAAATTGGCAGTATTGCAGCAAATTAATTTATTTGCCATGCAGCACGGCATGTTGTGGAGTGGTCTTCCATTGATGCCAACTGGACGCAGCACAACAGATTTAAATCGGATGTCGAGCTTTTTAGGTTTGATGACACAATCGGATAATGCGCCTGTTGAAGTCACTCCACCTACGGGCGATTTAGAAACCGCCATTTGGTTTGGTGAATATCTGGGGTTGTTGTTAAATAAAGTTAATTAATTTGTAAATAAATTATTTGAACTATCATTTATAAATCTTTGAAAACCCTAGTGATGGAAATGTTACTGGGGTTTTTATTGGCCTAAAATCTGTGAAAATTGGCATTTCGTATAACTAAGATGTGATGTGCGTCATATATTGCCATTCATTTGCGCCAAAGCTATTGATTTAATCTTCTCATAAATTTCACTCTGGATGAGTGGTAAATATTAAAAAGGATTAAACAATAGTAATGGCATTGACCTTATGTGTTTCTGACGTTGTTTTTGCAGCAGAAGGCTTGGTGGGATTAGCCGATGAAGAATTGTCTGCCATCAATGGTGCGGCATTGATGAATATGTCCTATACCGACCCTATTTTAGTCAACCAACAAATGGTCGATGAAAATATTGGTTTCTACAAACTCAGTTTAGATGCCGTCATGGATTTGAACGTCAATGTCAAAAGTTTGCAACTCGGCTGTGGTGGGGTAAATGGGTCAAATGGCTGTGATATTGATATTCGTCATCTAGCGCTGAGTGGTAATGTAACGTTGACCGATGCCAATGGTAATCCCGTCTTTAATGGTGATCGAGCGTCAACAAGTGCCAAACTAAAAAATCCATTTATTGAATTTGCAATTAAAAACCCTAAACAAACCGCTTTACGCGAAGTTAAAGGCTTTCGTGTCAGTGCTGAATCTATTACGGGTTTATTGACCACAGGTATTCAAAATACAGGTGCGTCAACAGACGGGATTAAGTCACTGAGTGGTTATATGAAAATTGCACCGACCACAGGAACAGCAAAGACCCAAGCAGCGCTCTTTGGTGATAGTAGCAGCGAGATTTTATCGGGGAATTTGGTGATTAATACGATTTGGAACAATGATCGTAGCTTTGTCAGCCAACCTGAAAATAGTAAGGGTTTAAAAATTCCTTCAATGAATGTGCCATTTACCGTCCCTGAAATTACCATCAACGGAAAACGACAAACTCAAGCCGTTGCCAAAAATATCAGTGCGACTGTACCGTCGATTCAACTCAATCGAGATAGCGGTAGCATGCAGGTCAAACTTGACCGTAATTTGTTATGGGTAGAAGGGGCGCAGTTCTTTATGGATTCGGGCTCATCAATTGATGGTTTGAAAATGAACATTACCTTTGAGCAAGCCTTAAATATGATTCATAACATTCCATTAAATGGCACAGCAGGTTATTTATCGCTTCAATCTCAAGATATCAGTTGGCCAGATGCCAATGCAGATGATATTGCACGTACAGGTTGGTGGATGTCATTTAAAGACCCGATTAATATTGGCAAATTAAATCCAACATCTGAAGTAGATATTTCAGGCGTCTTGCCACAAGTTGCACAAAAAGTATCGCAAATTTTAACCAATGAACCGATTTATATTCCCTTAGGTTCTGCTGTTGGTGCAGCATTTGGTCTACCGATTTATAAAAATGTCGGTTCAATTAACCTCAGCAATGCCGGTGCGGCCAATTTAACTTTAAAAAATCAGGTCTTGGGGAATCAGGAAGTTCGAACAAACTGTTTTGGTGGGTTGAAATTCTGCTAAATGTGCAATGTATCAATAAAAAAACCTCCAAAATGGAGGTTTTTTATTGAACTTATTTATGAAAAATACGGGCTTTATCACGCTGCCAATCACGGTCTTTTTCCGTTGCACGCTTGTCGTGAAGCTGCTTACCTTTTACTAGGGCGATTTCAAGTTTGGCATGAGGACCTTTCCAGTAACATGCCAAAGGCACACATGAATAACCTTTTTGGTTAATCGCACCTTGTAGTTTTTCAATTTCACGGCGGTTCAGCAATAATTTACGAGTACGAGTCGCTTCAGGCACCACATGCGTTGAAGCACTCAGTAAAGGTTGCACTTGAGCGCCGAATAAAAATGCTTCGCCATTTTTAAACGTAATATAGCTTTCTACGATGGTCATACGACCTGCACGCATTGATTTGACTTCCCAGCCTTGTAATGAAAGACCCGCTTCAAATTTTTCTTCAATGAAATAATCGTGACGCGCACGTTTATTGAGGGCAATCGTACTGCTACTATTTTTTTTAACTACTGCTTTCGTCATAATCAAAAACTTCCAAACTTAGCACTATTGTACCCGAACTTTGAATAAGATGAAGTTTTTAAATTTACAAGCTGACTTCACCTATAAATCAAGATTTTGTTAAAATACCCATCTACAAAATAACAGAGTACAACTGGATGTCTAAAACTCGTGTAATTTATCCGGGCACATTCGATCCAATTACTAATGGTCATATCGACTTAGTGACACGTGCATCACGCATGTTTGACGAAGTTGTCGTGGCAATTGCAATTGGACATCACAAAAACCCTGTGTTTAGTCTGGAAGAGCGTGTTGCACTAGCGCAAGAGTCTTTAAGTCATTTGTCAAATGTTGAGTTTGTAGGTTTTGATGGGCTGTTGGTCAATTTCTTTAACGAGCAAAAAGCAACAGCCGTATTACGTGGTTTACGTGCAGTTTCAGATTTTGAATATGAATTTCAATTGGCAAATATGAATCGCCGTTTGGACAGTAAATTTGAAGCGGTGTTCTTAACCCCATCAGAGCAATATTCGTTTATTTCATCTACGCTCGTGCGTGAAATTGCACGTTTAAATGGTGATGTCACTCAGTTTGTACCACAAGCTGTCGTGGAAGCCTTTAAGCGTAAACAACAGCAAGGTTGGTAGAGTGTCTTTATATATCACTGATGAATGCATCAACTGCGATGTCTGTGAACCTGTATGCCCCAATGAGGCGATTTTCATGGGGGAACTCATTTATGAGATTAACCCTGATTTGTGTACGGAATGCGTTGGGCATCACGATAAACCGCAATGTCAGTTGTTCTGTCCAGTGGATTGTATTCCATTGGATCCGGCACATCCTGAAACTCAGGAACAGCTTCAACAAAAGTACGAAAAACTAACTGCTCAAAAAACATCAAGCAATTAGTTGTCAGATTTGTTAGAATGCGCCCCGAAGTGAACCAGACGATCGCTGCTGTGTATAGGTCTCCGTGACTAAAGCAGGGGAGGAAAGTCCGGGCTTCATAGGGCAAGGTGCCAGGTAACGCCTGGGCGGTGTGAGCCGACGGAAAGTGCAGCAGAGAGTAGACCGCCTTCATTATGGTTTCGAGTAATCGAAATCGGAGGTAAGGGTGAAAGGGTGCGGTAAGAGCGCACCGCGTGTCTGGTAACAGTTCACGGCATGGTAAACCCCACCGGAAGCAAGACCAAATAGGGATCCTTTAGGCATGGCCCATGCTGGATCCGGGTAGGTCGCTTGAGCGTATGAGTGATTGTACGCCTAGAGGAATGATCGTCCTCGACAGAACCCGGCTTATCGGTTCACTTCAACAAATTTTGATCAAATACGCGCATTATGGGCTTGACGATATTTAAATATCCCTCCATAATGCGCGCACAGTTTAAGGCTATGTAGCTCAGTTGGTTAGAGCACCGCACTCATAATGCGGGGGTCACAAGTTCAAGTCTCGTCATAGCCACCATATTCAAAAAAAGACCACTCCGATTGAGTGGTCTTTTTTTGTTTCGACGTTTTAAAATCGAAAGTTTTATCATCATAACTGATGTTAAGCAGTAATATCAGAAGCGCTATTTGATTCAAATAAAAGAACGATACGCGGTAAGGTCATCCGCAAGTGTTTGAGACAAGACTATATCTATTCAAAAATATTTTTTGCGATACTTTGAATAATTTGACGCTAGTGAACGAGTTTTGTCGGTGAGGTGCATTGCACCGCAATATGGTTTCCTTGCGAAGCACGCTTCTCATTTTGCCGAATGAGAAACAACGTTTCGTAAGAGTACCTCCAGCTGAAGGCTAATCCCTTTATTTAAACCCTAGATGTAAGACTCCGTCGAATAGGCTTAAAAATCATTTTTTAAAAAAATACGTCATTATTTTAAAGGCGTAACATCAGATCTTAAATATCATCGATAGACAAAACGACGCATACCTGCACGTAAGGCAAATGCGCCATGCATATATACGCCACCTAGCCAATACGGCACATTATAAATATCTTCATGGCGATATTTAACTAAAGCAAACTGAGCCAATAGTCCTTCAAAGAACATACCACCAAAAGCAAGCATGATGGCTAATATCAGTAGCCATGTACGCTCATAGCTAAATAACCAGCGAATAAAAAAGCTAATGTAAAAAATCCAACAAAGTGCTTCGGGATGAAAATTGCCAAATCCGCTGAGTATGTAGACGATGGCAAATAGTATTAGGCTCTCGACGAGAGGCGCAGTGCCGTCATGATGGCAACTGAGCTGAGTCATCACATAATGTTTAAGTAGTTGTGTAAGTTGAATATAGCTAAATGCCATGAAGGCAAAGGCAATAAAAAAGCCGGGGAATACCCACCAAGCCTGATGGAAAAATAATGGGTTGGGATAACTAAGTGTTTTTGTATAGACATGAATCGCATCGCAAAAAGTTGCGACGACTGCTGCCAGCAGGGCAAGTATAAATATGCCTGAGAATTGAGTGGTTCTCGTCATCATTCATCCTGAAAGTGGGTCTTTTTATTTTATGAGTTCTTTATAGTCTGAATTTGAGGAAAAGGCTATGACAAGTTACGAGATGCTCATGGGTTAAATGTTAATTTATAGCGCTACTGCTATACTCAATACATAGTTAACTTGATGAATATAAATAGAAATGATGGATAACCAATTAAACTGGCCTAAAGATAATTTTGAGAATATTGAAACTGCATGGGAAGGTGATCTTTGGCATCGCCGTCGTTTAGGAGAGCAGCTTACAAGTTATGTTGATCGCTTAAACTGCGGTGCTGTTCTTGCTTTGGATGCACGATGGGGTGAGGGTAAAACGTGGTTTGTTCGTAACTGGGCGAAACATTTAGATGATACTCAGCATAACGTGATTTATTTGGATGCGTTTGCAAATGATTATTTGGAAGATCCTTTTTTGGTTATTGCATCTGAAATTGCTTCAAAGTTAGATAAAACAGCCGAAAATAAGCCCTTAGTGCATAAATTTAAGAAAGCAGCAGCAGTTATGCAACAAGGACTTTTAACCTTAGCTCCAACACTCATTGCTTCAATGATTAGCTGTGCTTTAACTGGTGGGCTAATTCCACTGATTAAAATTGATAGCGAGAAAATTACAGATAAACTTGATGATGCAATTGATAAAGTAACAGAAAATATTGGAGAAAAAGTTACTGAGGCAATTCAAGCTAAGATTGATAGTTATGAAGAAGAGAAAAACTCCATAATTGCTTTTAAAGCAACATTGGCACAGTTAGCAGAAAATTTAGATAAGCCTTTAGTCTTTATTATTGATGAATTGGATCGATGCCGCCCTGATTTTGCAATACGTTTAATTGAGAGGATCAAACACTTTTTTGATATTAGAAAAATAGTTTTTGTATTGGTAATGAATAAAAACCAACTTATAAATGGTATTCAGCATATTTATGGATATGACAATGAGAGTTCGAAAATATATTTAGAAAAATTTATCGACTTTGAGATTCCCTTGAGAAATCAAGTAAATATTCTGGATAAAAATAAATCTAATTTAGAAGTAATTTCAAAATTATTAAAATTGGTGGGAGAAGAGTCCGTAGATATTGCTTTAGTCGTGCTACTTAGTATTAGTAAAGATATATCCACACGGGAACTTAAGAGGAAAATTAATCTTTATGCTTTATTAAAAAAAGAAAAATTAGAAAATAATATTTTTATCGCTTTGGGAGTAATTAAAGGGGCAAGGGATTTATTGCATGATATGGAACGCATTGCTGTGTTAATAATGAAAATGAAGCAAGGTAATGAAAATGTTTCTGGTCTAAATATGGCTCATTTTAATATAGAAAACTTTAAAGAAATAGTTGAGAAAGAGTTTAATGTTGAGTTATTGATAATTAATGATTATCTTGAACACGTAAGTGCGATGGAAGACTTACGTACCCGCTATCAGCATAATACTTATGAAATAGAATATACTAAGTTTTTAAATAAATATGCATTTAAGCCGTCAGAAGAAATGCAATATCATTTATTCCAGCAGCAATACTTTAACTATATCGAAAACAGTGTATGGCTAGAGGATTAATCAATCTTAAAATAATTTATCAATAGTTCTACATCATCAGTCTGCAACTGTTCCCGCATATTTAAAAACTGCTTTTCATCTAAGTCATAGAGCTTAAGGGAAAGTAGTTTTTTGATATCTTCTTCAGGAAAGCGATATTTAATTACTTTAGCAGGGACTCCGCCGACAACAGCATAAGGTGGCACATCTTTAGTCACCACCGCACCAGTAGCTACTACAGCACCTTCACCGAGTGTAACACCTTGCATAATCATCGCACGTGAGCCGATCCAGCAGCCATCACCAATGATTGTGTCACCCGCAGGGACAAAACTCCGTGTATCAAACGGAAATGCCGAAATCCAGTCTGTGCGGTGGAGTTGGTTACCGCCCATCATAATCACGCATTCTGCGCCAAAACAGACAAAATTACCGATATGTAACTGGTCTATCGGCTTTTCAGCTGTTGCAGGTTTATCGTGTAGATAACGCACCACACAGCGCTCAAAACCCTGATCCCAATATGCAGAATAATATGAATAATTACCTTTGATGTGAATATTTGGGTTCTTCACTGTTTTAGAGATGAACTCAAACTCACACCAATGATTGACAGGTGAATTAATCAATTTTTCAGACATAAACAGTACAACTTAAAAAGGGTAAACCATTATAACCAATTGAACTGATGTCATGCGTCGTTCATCCCTATTAAAAATCAATCGCTAGACCGAAGTGTTTGTAGGGAGGTTTGGGATCCGAGCAATGACTTTAATTTCAAAATCAAAACCTGCAAGCCAATTAACACCTATTGCTGTCCAGTTTGGATAAGGCTTTTGTGTAAACACCTCATTTTTAACTTTCATGATGACTTCAAATTGCTGTTCAGGGTTTGTATGGAAGGTGGTGACATCGACAATTTCATCGAAAGTACAGCCTGCCGCAGCGAGAGTATGGCTAAGATTCTGGAATGCTAGTTTTACCTGTTTCTCAAAATCAGGTTCAGGACTGCCATCTTCACGGCTACCGACCTGGCCTGATACAAAGAGTAAATTTTCCGATTTAATAGCAGCAGAGTAACCATGCTGTTCATACAAGGCATGGCGATCTTGGGGAAATATTGCAATTCTAGTCATGTTTATTCTCATTCAATATCTGGTTTTAAAAGTGGGGGGGAAAGCAGCTTTATTTTTGACATACCAGGCGTATGTCAACATAATTGACATACGCCTGGTATGTCAATTAAAATTTTTTGTGATGATGAGGTAATCAAAGCAATGTCTGTTCGTGAAAAAAAAATGGCGGCAACCCGCAAGAAACTGATTGAAGTGGCACGCCGTACGTTTGCTGAGTATGGCTATGCAGACACCTCAATGGATAAACTCACGGCAGAAGCAGGGCTGACCCGTGGTGCGCTGTACCATCATTTTGGCGATAAAAAGGGCTTATTTGCTGCTGTGGTTAATCAAATTGATTCAGAAATGGCTTTATCTGCCCAGAAGTATCTGGAGCAACCCGAAGATCTTTGGGAGGGGTTGATGCTTGAGGGGAAAACCTATATTGAAAATGCCTTGAATCCTGAGTTTCAGCGAATTGTATTACGCGACGGACCTGCGGTATTGGGTGATCCTGCGCATTGGCCGAGTCAAAACAAATGCTTGAAGTCTACACGTGAATGCGTAGAACAGTTATTGGCAGCAGACCGAATTAAAGCAGTGAATTCTGAAGCGGCAGCCATATTTTTAAATGGAGCAGCCATGAATGCGGCGCTTTGGGTGGCTTCTAGCAAGAATCCTGAGCAGGTGTTGTCAGAAGCATTACATGCCTTTCAACTTTTTGCATCAGGATTATTAAAAGAAGGATAGAGCAGGGGTATAATAATTATTTGTCTGATTATAAAAAACCCCTCAAAAGAGGGGCTTAAAATTGCTATCTTAATGAATTAAAGATATTCAACTTTAGAAACTTCGTACTCAACTTCACCTTGTGGTGTGTTGATTTTTACATCGTCGCCTTCATTTTTACCCAAAAGACCACGAGCAATTGGTGAATTCACCGAGATTTTGTTGATTTTAAAATCTGCTTCGTCATCACCAACGATTTTATAAGTCTTTTGTTCTTCAGTATCTAAGTTCTCAATGGTCACAGTCACACCGAAAACCACACGGCCATTTTGCTCAAGTGATTTAACATCAATCACTTGGCAAGCACCCAATTTACCTTCGATATCTTGGATACGGCCTTCACAGAAACCTTGTTGCTCGCGAGCAGCGTGGTATTCAGCGTTTTCTTTCAAATCCCCATGTTCACGCGCTTCAGCAATTGCTGCAGTAATACGTGGACGATCAACACTTTTAAGTTGCTGTAATTCTTTCTCTAGGGCAATTTTGCCTTCGGGAGTCATAGGATAACGTTGCATTGTTGTCCCTCATGTTTGTAAAAAGAAAAAATCAGTAAAATTTTTACTGACCTAGAAATGAAAAAAAGCCCGCCACCGAGAGGTGGCGGGACTTCTCGGTAACTTAATTAACCTTTAGTAAGGTCTTGTAAGCGGTATACATCCATTGGCAATTTGATTGCTAAAGCTTGGCATACTGCATCAGCACCGTTAAGGGTAGTTGTGTAATACACTTTACCTTGTAATGCAGAGCGGCGGATCGAGAATGAATCTTCTTGAGCCTGTTTGCCTTCAGTTGTATTGATAATGAGGTGAACTTCGCCATTTTTCAAGCGGTCTACGATATTAGGACGGCCTTCAGTCACTTTGTTCACACGTTCACATTCAATACCAGCATCTTTAATCACATCATAAGTACCGCCAGTAGCGATCACTTTGAAGCCAAGATCTGTCAACTGTTTCGCAATACCAACAGCACGAGGCTTGTCAGAATGACGAACAGATAAGAATGCATGTTTTACTTCGCCTTCCGTTGGTAGGCCAGGTAAACGGTCATTAGAGCCTAACACAGCTTTATAGAACGCTTCACCAAATGTTTTGCCTACACCCATCACTTCGCCTGTAGATTTCATCTCAGGGCCAAGAATTGGGTCAACACCAGGGAATTTGTTGAATGGGAACACTGCTTCTTTTACAGAGAAGTGTTCAGGAATAATCTCTGTAGTGAATCCTTGAGATTCTAAAGATTGACCAGCCATACAACGCGCAGCAACTTTCGCTAAAGATTCACCAATGCACTTAGATACGAATGGAACAGTACGTGATGCACGTGGGTTCACTTCTAAGATGTATACGTCAGTGCCTTTAACCGCAAACTGAACGTTCATTAAACCAATTACGCCAAGCTCTTTTGCCATAGCGATCGTTTGACGACGCATTTCGTCCTGTACTTCTTGAGATAAAGAGTAAGGAGGAATAGAACAAGCTGAGTCACCTGAGTGAATACCTGCTTGTTCGATGTGCTGCATGATACCGCCAATCACAACGTCTTTACCGTCAGATACGCAGTCCACGTCAACTTCAATCGCGTCGTCAAGGAAATGGTCAAGTAGAACTGGCGCTTCGTTAGATGCTTGAACCGCGTCACGTAGGTAGCGTTTCAATTCGTCATCGTTGTACACGATTTCCATTGCACGACCACCAAGGACATAAGAAGGACGTACAACTAATGGATAACCAACTTTTGCCGCTTCAGCCATACCTTCTTCAGCAGATTTAACAATGCTGTTGTTTGGTTGACGAAGTTGCAGACGTTGAATCATTTGTTGGAAACGTTCACGGTCTTCTGCACGGTCAATCGCGTCTGGAGATGTACCGATAATTGGCGCACCAGCTTCTTCTAAAGCACGAGCTAATTTAAGCGGAGTTTGACCACCGTACTGAACGATAATGCCTTTAGGCTTCTCGATACGCACGATTTCAAGTACATCTTCCAAAGTGATTGGTTCGAAGTACAAACGATCTGATGTGTCGTAATCTGTAGAAACAGTTTCAGGGTTACAGTTCACCATGATTGTTTCATAGCCGTCATCACGCATTGCAAGGGCAGCGTGTACACAGCAGTAATCGAATTCGATACCTTGACCAATACGGTTAGGACCACCACCGATCACCATGATTTTGTCACGGTTCGATGGATTCGCTTCACATTCTTCATCGTAAGTAGAGTACATGTAAGCTGTATCAGATTCGAATTCTGCAGCACATGTATCTACACGTTTGTAAACTGGAGTTACGCCCAAGTTCCAACGGTGTTTACGGAATTGTTTTTGTGAAATGCCCATCAAGTCCGCAATGCGAAGATCTGATAAACCTTTGCGTTTGAACGAACGGATGTTGTCCGCATTCAAATCACCAAAACCTAAAGTTTTGATTTGGTTTTCAGTTTTGATGATGTCTTCGATTTGGATCAAGAACCAACGGTCAATTTTGGTTGCTTCAAATACTTCATTAAGGGTGAAACCGTGACGGAATGCATCGCCCACGTACCAAATACGCTCTGGACCTGGAACTTTCAATTCAACGAGAATTTTTTCACGTGCGCCTTCAGTACCCACTGCGATTTTTTCATCAAAACCACATGCGCCAACTTCAAGACCACGAAGCGCTTTAGACACAGACTCTTGGAAGTTACGGCCAATTGCCATTACCTCACCGACAGATTTCATCTGAGTCGTCAAAGTTGCGTCCGCTTGCGGGAATTTCTCGAAGTTGAAACGAGGAATCTTTGTTACAACATAGTCAATTGCTGGTTCGAAAGATGCAGGGGTTGTACCGCCAGTGATGTCGTTTTTCAACTCATCAAGGGTATAACCTACAGCTAATTTCGCCGCGATTTTTGCAATTGGGAAACCCGTTGCTTTAGACGCAAGTGCAGATGAACGAGAAACACGTGGGTTCATCTCGATTACAACCATACGGCCGTCTTTCGGGTTGATACCGAACTGAACGTTAGAGCCGCCAGTTTCAACACCAATTTCACGAAGTACAGCTAAAGATGCATTACGTAGAAGTTGGAATTCTTTGTCTGTCAATGTTTGCGCAGGAGCAACAGTGATTGAGTCACCAGTGTGTACGCCCATTGGGTCAAAGTTTTCAATGGTACATACAATGATACAGTTGTCGTTTTTGTCACGAACAACTTCCATTTCGTACTCTTTCCAACCAATTAAAGATTCATCGATCAATAATTGTTTGGTTGGAGAAAGATCGAAACCGCGTTCACAGATTTCAATGAACTCTTCACGGTTGTACGCGATACCACCACCTGAACCACCCATGGTGAATGATGGACGGATAATTACAGGGAAGCCGAAACGCGCTTGAATTTCAAGTGCGTGTTCCATGCTTTCTGCAACGTCAGCGCGAGGGCATTCCAAACCGATTTTACGCATTGCGATATCGAAAAGTTTACGGTCTTCCGCTTTTTCGATCGCTTCTTTCGTCGCGCCAATCAATTCAACATTGTATTTTTCTAAAATACCGTTGGCATCGAGTGCAAGGGCACAGTTCAATGCTGTTTGACCACCCATTGTAGGAAGAACTGCATCTGGACGTTCTTTCTCAATGATTGCAGCTACAGTTTGCCAAGTGATCGGCTCAATGTAAGTTGCGTCTGCCATAGCAGGGTCAGTCATAATGGTTGCTGGGTTAGAGTTTACCAAAATAACACGGTAGCCTTCTTCACGAAGGGCTTTACATGCTTGAGCACCTGAGTAGTCAAACTCACATGCTTGACCGATGACAATCGGACCAGCACCAATAATTAAGATGCTTTTAATGTCTGTACGTTTAGCCATGATGCTTCCTTAATTACTTCTTAGATGCTTCGATAAGTTCGATGAAATGATCGAACAATGGTGCGCAGTCATGTGGACCAGGGCTTGCTTCGGGGTGACCTTGGAAACTGAACGCAGGTTTATCTGTACGGTGAATCCCTTGTAGGGTTTGGTCGAACAGTGATTTGTGCGTAGCTTTCAAGTTTGCAGGTAATGTTTCTGCATCGACTGCGAAGCCATGGTTTTGCGAAGTAATCATCACAATACCAGTTTCCATGTTTTGCACAGGGTGGTTGGCACCGTGGTGGCCGTGAGGCATTTTCACAGTTTTAGCACCTGAAGCAAGTGCAAGAATTTGGTGACCCAAGCAAATACCAAATACAGGTACGTTACGAGCATCTTCTACAATTGTTTTTACAGCTTCAATTGCGTAGTCACATGCAGCTGGATCGCCGGGGCCGTTCGATAAAAACACGCCATCTGGATTCAATGCAAGTACGTCAGCAGCAGGAGTTTGCGCAGGCACGACAGTCAATTTACAACCGCGGTCTGCGAGCATACGTAAGATGTTGGTTTTGACACCGTAATCGTATGCAATAACATGGAATTTAGCTTCAGGCTGAGAGAAACCTTTACCTAATGTCCAAGAACCTTCAGTCCATTCAAAGCCTTCAGGGTCACAGCATTCTTTTGCAAGGTCTAAACCATTTAAACCACCAAAAGCGCGTGCTTTAGCTAAAGCTTCTTCTTCTGTAATGTTTTCGCCAGCAAGGATACAACCATTTTGTGCACCTTTTGCTCGCAGAATACGCGTTAATTTACGAGTATCGATGTCTGCAATAGCAACAACATTGTGTTGTTCAAGGTAATCACCAAGTGATTGCTCAGCACGGAAGTTGCTATGCAATAAAGGTAGGTCACGAATGATCAATCCGTTAGCCCATACTTTATGAATTCGACCTGACTCAGCGTCTTCATCATTACAACCTGTGTTACCGATATGTGGGTATGTTAGTGTCACAAGTTGTTGTGCATAACTAGGGTCAGTCAAAATTTCTTGATAGCCAGTCATTGCTGTATTAAAAACGACTTCACCAGTCGTACTACCCGATGCGCCAATAGAAGTACCTTTAAAGATAGTTCCGTCGGCAAGGGCTAAAATTGCTGGGGTGCTCAAACCAAAGCTCCTGAAATTTAGGCTGTAAAAAAGCGAGAAGACGAAAAAAAAGGAAGGCTATTTAAAAACCTACCCTCCCTATGTCTGCTCGCTTGAACTTAACACGGCATTATACGCAGAAAGCCACTGAAAGTCCATCGTAAATATCAGGAATAAAGCAGATAAAGCGCTTGCATTTTAGAATAAAGTTTGGTTTTGCAAAATCTTAGAAAAATGTAAGCAATTAATTATTGTCAGACAAATCATAAATTAAAATTTATCAAAAAGCGCTAATGTGGGTCGGTCAGCAAAAACTATAGGTACAAAGTCATGGCAACACAACAAAAACAAACAGCGGCTAAAACCTCCCTGAAAGAAGTCGTTATCGAAGGTGCTGAAAAGCTTGAACAAGTTGCAAAAGAGGCAAGTGTTCAAGCCACAGAAGCGGTCACTGAAAGCAAAGGAAAGATCGGAGCAGAGGCAAAGCAGTTGAATACCAGTGTGCAAGATCAATTGCGTCAGTTGAAGCAAGATGTATTGAATAAACTTGATCAGTTAAAAGTTCAGTTTGGTTCATCGCAAAAAGATTTTAGCGAACTCAAAGAATTTGTGAAAACTGAGTTTAATACTGTTATTGATGATCTTTCAAAACTTGGAAAAGAGCTGAAAGAAGATGTGACCCAAATTTCAGGAAAGCACAAAGATCATCTAACAGAAACATTTAAGCGTTCTAAGGAACATACTTTGGAAGCGTGGAAAAAAGTTTCACCAGTGAAAGCTGAAGTTACGGATCAAACCACAGATCTTAAAAGTTAATTGTGAATGACATGAATTTTAAAACGCTTGAGCTAAGTCTAGTCATTCCAGGGAGCTGGATTCGGTGAGAGCGAATTAAACTTCAATTTAACGCTAAATATGCAAAAGGGAGTCATTAATGGCTCCCTTATTGTGAATGGTACATTTAAGTCCAAAATACTTATTTAAAATAAACAGGCAATAAAAAAGCAAAAGATCGTACTTTTGCTTTTTATCGAAGATCAAAACATTAAAAAGTTTAGAACTGATGTAGCCAATCACGTTTGTTGTGAAAGTCAGCATTTGGACTACTATGCTGCATGGCATAGTACTGTTCACCTTGAGGGGTTTTCAGTACTGCAGTTAGACCAATATAGAGATCTTCCCATTTAAGTTTGTACTTCAGCATAAATTCTGTCAGATCAAGACTGACATTTAAGCCATAGTGCGTCCGTTTCAACTGATTCAGTTCAATATCGTAAGCAGCTTGTGGCGGCATATCTTCTGGATAGCGATATTCTTCAAACTGGTAAGCCTGCCAAGCTTGTGAAGGGGAGAGGTTGATTTCACGATAAAAGTCTTCATTGCGTACACCAATAAAAACTTCTAAGCAGGTCTGTTCCCACAAAAAATCGATTCGTGGGTGAGCTGATACCAATTCTGGCCATTGAATCAGTTGGTTTGGGTCTCGAATCCAATAACCCACATTTAAAGTATATGGGCTTTGTTGTTCGATAGCACCAACGACTGATACAGCCTGAAAGCGACGATCAAAAGCGCTGAGTTCGAAACTTGCCATAAATGCTTAGTTAGACAGGTGTGCGTAGCGAACAAGGTTAGACAGTTTTGCATTTTGTTTTGCCGCTTTGCGGTAAATCAAAGCAATCTTACCAATCGTTTGAACAACTTCAGAACCTGAAACAGTCGCAATTTCAGTAATCATTGCAGCACGAGCTTCACGGTCTTCTGCCACAACTTTCACTTTAATTAACTCATGGTCGTTTAACGCACGGTTTAATTCTTCAATAACGCTTTCTGATAAGCCTTTGTCCGCAACCATTACAACTGGGTTTAGGGTGTGACCAATTTGACGTAAGCGTTTACGTTCTTGAATAGATAAAGCCGCCATAAATATAACCTAATTTTAAAAACGACCTAGTATAGCAAAATCAAAGTTGAAGCGCTGTATTTAATCGGCATTTTCTCGATGAAGATTATTGAAAAAAACATGATTTAAGATGCTTTTTAGATACACATGTCTACTGCAAAAGTGCTGAATTTCACGTACAATCAAGACTGAGAAGTTTTTTTTATTTAGAGAGTTATGGCTACCCGCATTACTAACCAGAAATTATCCAAAAGTAGTCGTGACTGGATGCGTGAGCATCTTGATGACCCCTTTGTGAAAAAAGCACAAAAGGAAGGATATCGTGCGCGTGCCGCTTATAAATTGCTTGAAATTCAAGAAAAATACAAATTGATCAAGCCAGGCATGACCGTTGTCGACTTAGGTGCTGCACCAGGTAGTTGGTCGCAAATTGCCGGTAAACTTGTTGGCGACAAAGGTTTGGTAATTGCTTCTGATATTTTACCAATGGATGCTTTACCCGATGTGACCTTCTTGCAAGGTGACTTTCGTGAACAAGAAGTGTTCGATGAATTGTTAAAAATTTTAGATGGACGTACTGTAGACGTTGTAATTTCAGATATGGCCCCCAATACATCAGGTAATAAGGCTGTAGATCAACCGCGTCAGATCTATCTTTGTGAATTAGCAATCGATTTTGCTCAAAAGGTTCTTGGACCAAATGGGCAGTTTGTTGTTAAAGTGTTCCAAGGTATTGGATTTGATGAATACCGTAAGCAAGTTGTAGACACATTTGATGTATTAAAAACTGCTAAACCTGCTGCATCGCGTGCTCGATCTAAAGAAGTGTTTTTAATCGGGCAGGGACGTAAGAAAGCTTTCAAGTAAAGTTTACTTGCCAACTCGTTAAAAATTGTGCATTTTGTACGTTTTTAAATTATTGCGAAGCTACTCTGCAGCGTAAGTATTAGAGTCACCCATGTAAGTGGGATTGAACGAATTAGATAGAAATGGGAATAAAGCTTTGAGCGATCTTTTTAAGAATGCCGTGTTGTGGCTGGTTATCCTAGGCGTGCTGGTTTTAATCTTCAGCAACGTCAGCGACCGCAATCAACCGACCGCGATGAACTATTCTGAGTTCGTGGCAGCCGTAAATGCGGGTCAGATTAAACAAGTCACCATTGATGGCGAAAGAATTCGTGGCGAAAAATCAAACGGTTCGGAGTTTGAAAGTATCCGTCCTGCGGTTCAAGATCCTGAACTTATGCCGAACCTGATCAAGAACAATGTTGTTGTTGAAGGTACAGCGCCACAGCGTCAAAGTATTTTGATGCAACTTCTGATTGCAAGTTTCCCTGTTCTTTTAATCATTCTGTTATTCATGTTCTTTATGCGCAATATGGGTGGTGGAGCTGGTGGTAAGAATGGCCCAATGAGTTTTGGTAAGTCAAAAGCAAAAATGCTGTCTGAAGACCAAATCAAAGTGACATTTACTGATGTTGCGGGCTGTGATGAAGCTAAACAAGAAGTTGTTGAAATCGTTGACTTCCTAAAAGATCCATCTAAGTTCAAGCGACTTGGTGCAAGCATTCCGAAAGGTGTGTTAATGGTTGGTCCTCCGGGTACGGGTAAAACTTTACTTGCTAAAGCCATTGCGGGTGAAGCGAAAGTACCATTCTTTAGTATTTCGGGTTCTGACTTTGTTGAAATGTTCGTGGGTGTGGGGGCGTCTCGTGTCCGTGACATGTTTGAACAAGCAAAGCGTCATGCGCCATGTATCATTTTCATCGATGAGATCGATGCCGTTGGTCGTCACCGTGGTTCAGGTACAGGTGGTGGTAATGATGAGCGTGAGCAAACATTAAACCAAATGTTGGTTGAAATGGATGGCTTTGAAGGCAACGAAGGTATTATCGTTATTGCTGCAACAAACCGTGCTGACGTATTGGATAAAGCTTTACTTCGTCCGGGTCGTTTTGACCGTCAAGTGATGGTATCTCTACCGGATATTAAAGGTCGTGAGCAAATCCTGAATGTACATTTGAAAAAATTACCTTCTGTGACTGGTGTAGATGTTAAAGTCTTGGCACGTGGTACACCGGGCTTCTCAGGTGCTCAGTTGGCTAACCTTGTAAACGAAGCAGCACTGTTTGCTGCACGTCGTAACAAGAACACGGTCGATATGCATGACTTTGAAGATGCAAAAGACAAGCTTTACATGGGTCCTGAACGTAAATCGATGGTGATTCGTGAAGAAGAACGTCGTGCGACGGCTTATCATGAAGCAGGTCATGCGATTGTTGCTGAAATCTTGCCGGGTACAGACCCAGTGCATAAAGTGACAATCATGCCGCGTGGTTGGGCATTAGGTGTGACTTGGCAGTTGCCTGAACATGATCAAACTAGCCATTACAAAGACAAAATGTTGAATGAACTTTCAATTTTGTTTGGTGGTCGTATTGCAGAAGAAGTCTTCATTAACCAAATGTCGACTGGTGCTTCAAATGACTTTGAACGTGCAACGAAAATGGCACGTGCAATGGTTACTAAATACGGTATGTCCGATAAAATGGGCGTCATGGTTTATGAAGATGACTCACAGCAGTCGTTCATGGGTGGTTTAGGAAGTCGCGTGATTTCTGAAGCAACGCAGCTTGAAGTTGACCGTGAAGTTCGCCGTATTTTAGATGAACAATATAAAGTTGCACGTGATATTCTTGAAAATAACAAAGATATCGCACATGCCATGGTGAAAGCATTGCTTGAATGGGAAACCATTGATCGTGATCAAATCCGTGACATTATGGAAGGTCGTGAACCTCAACCACCAAAAGTGTACATCGCAGAAAATCCAGTGATTGATGTTACGCCTACAGATGGTCCAGCTACGCCACCGCCGTTACCTGCAAATTAATGCATTAACTGCGTAAGTTTAAAAAAGAGTCTCAATGAGGCTCTTTTTTGTTTTTGGGTTAGCACAATAACCGAGTATCAAACCTTATTCAGCAATGTGGATTGCATTTACTCGTAGCTTCCGTAGAATGAAAATTTCTAGGCGAAGGTGTGATTGAAACATAAAAAATATCCGCTTGAATACCGTCGGAAATAGCATAAGCTCCACATTGGTACAGATGCTGAAACATTGCATATACGTTCAGTTCAGCTCAAAATGAGCAATATCAGCGATTCAGTGGTTCTCGATGATTTACTGACTTTATCAGGTCCCACTTGAAGAACGAACTGATTCCATCTATTGGACATGTTGTTCAGATCATCGAGCAAGTTCAGGAACATTTAGTGCAGGCGCCACGATTAAAAGCAATGCTGTTAAATTTCCAAGCGGAATTCGCTGTAAAATGTTTTTATAAAATTTAAATCAAAAATATTAATGATCAAAATAAACCAATCATTTGTATTATTTATAAAATTTCAAAACATAACTGTTCCTATATCTAGAAACAGCTATGTAAACTCTTTTCATTTTAAGATTACTTATCCTCTAAAAATATTTTTTATTTCTTTTTCTAATCTTTCATGAAATTGTTCTAAAGTTGCATTTTTCAATGGCCCTCGCCCCCTAATAGCATATGGCAATGCTTCAGCAACCAATTGCTCATATAGTGGATCATTTACATATTTAGCCAGTATTAAGCGTTGGATAACAGCTAGACCTGTTATATATTCTTTTTCATCGCCATGGTTCACCCACTGATTGAGGCTTTCTATATCTTTATGCTTTTCTGCATCATAGATTAAAAAATCATACACTTGCTGAAGTACCAATTGTAACTGTTCAGGTTTCTCAAAATGACTTGCTTCACCTTCGATACCATGAAGGCTCAGTAAATATTGTAATGTATACTGATTTATTGGATGTGGGCGAAATATTCTTATTGCTTTTTCTGGTAAAATTTGTATATAACTGGTAACACATATAAGATCATAAGCTATAACGCCTCTTTTACCTGAGCTTAAAAATATAATATCTTCATATAATTCATCATTAAAGTCTCGGTAATATCCAGTTTCATTAAATTGATTTTTTTTTCTCTGCTTTATAAAACTTAGAGATACTTGATTTAATTCTAGCCATTGATCTGCAAAAATACTTAATTTTTCACTTGTAGAGGGAACAACTTTGAATTGTAATAACTGTTCTTTTGTGACTGCTTGAACAGCATCTAACATTTTTTCAATACTTTTTTGATCAGGAAAAATAACATCCTTACTAAAAAAAATATAATGCTTTGAATCAAAGGCAACAAGATTATGTCTACGTAAGGTTTCGACCAGTATTTTATATAGGTATTTGCTTTTTTCTTGTAAATATTCAATCACAAAAACATCGGTTGAAAAATTGAAAAAGCCTTCTACATTACTAAAAAATTCAATAATTTCTTCATCAAAGTTTTCAGCAAGTTCGGGGCTAGTCACTATCCTTTCAACATCTAAAAGCCAATTTTTTAAATTTTCAGTAAACCCTAAATCTTGAGGATGTGTCGCAAAATACTCTGCTTGTTCCAAAGTTGTAATTGTTGTATTCGAATTATGCTGTGCTGCATCCCAAACATAAAATAATGCTGCCATAATATCCCCTAAATAATTTCAAATTAAATTTATGAGATCTCCAGAAGCGGAAATCTAACTCTTATATTTTCTATATTATACTAGATTTCTTTCATAAGTCATTTTTCACTCAGCTCCAAGTTATAAATTCCAGCAATTAGATTGAATCTTAATGCTAGTCTTTTGCCTCGATTGCGATATCGCTCAGCAAGAATTTTGAAGGTTTTCA
>NZ_VPBO01000020.1:0-79660 GCF_013418655.1 Acinetobacter sp. YH12128
ACTGAGGATCAGAAAGCTTGTTTGAATCGATGTATTTCATCCGCAGATTATGCACGAATGCTAAGAAATCCGGAGTGCAAATATTAACCAAAAAGAAGATCGTTTTTTGATTTATGAAAGAGATCTATTATTTTTAATTAAATAAATTAAAACCCAATATTTTTAAAAGGATAATGATGAAAGTTTTAAAAACGAATTTAATGCTTATTATGCTTTCAGCAATGAGTTTAATAGGGTGTAATACACATTCAACAAAAACTTATGTATTGACGACAACATCTTATGGTTATGATGCAAGTTATATTCCATATATTGTTGAATTAAATGGAGAGGAGTTAGGTGGAGGGCTAGGTAGTGGAACGAAAAGATCAGCAGTGATAACAGGAGCTCAATATATTAAATGGGGAGAAGGTAATAGCTCTAAAAAGCATATTGCAACCAATGTCCCCACATTGACGAATGAAAATTTAAAAGATAAAAAATATTTAGCTGTACATATATATCCAGATGACAGTGTGGAAATTAATTTATCGAATGAATTACCTGATGCTACTGAGAAAGGTTTAGAGTGGAGAGCAAAAATTATTGATGAATTGAAGGTAAAAGAAAAAAAATAACTGTATCAGTCATTAGTGGTGTATAGATAAAAAAAAGCGCATGATGACATGCGCTTTTTAATTTACATCTAATTATTTTTCAACGAATGCACGTTCAATCACGTAGTCGCCTAGAACGCCCATCTTAGGAGATTCTTTCAGACCGTGCTGGTCAAGTAGCGCAGCAACGTCGTCTAGGAATGCAGGTGAACCGCAAAGCATTGCGCGGTCAGTTTCAGGGTTGAAACGAGGAAGACCAATTTTTTCGAAAAGTTGACCAGATTCAATGGCAGTAGTTACACGGCCTTGAGTATGGAATTCTTCACGGGTTACTGTAGGGTAATAAACCAATTTTTCTTTCGCGCCTAATTCACCAAAGAATTCGTGGTTAGGAATTTCATCTAAGATTAAATCTTGATAAGCCAATTCCGAAATGAAACGAGTACCATGTACAACGATGATTTTTTCAAAACGTTCGTAAGTTTCAGGGTCACGAATTACAGAAAGGAACGGTGCAAGACCTGTACCTGAAGAAAGTAGGTATAAGTTTTTACCAGGGTTTAAGTCATCTAGAACTAAAGTACCTGTAGGTTTTTTAGACACTAAAATTTCATCGCCAACTTTTACTTTTTGTAAAATAGACGTTAAAGGACCATCTGGAACTTTAATAGAGAAAAACTCTAATTCTTCTTCATAGTTTGCGCTTGCAATAGAATAAGCGCGCATTAAAGGCTTACCATTTACTTCAAGGCCGATCATCACAAATTGACCGTTTTTAAAACGTAACGCAGTATCGCGAGTGGTTTTAAAAGAGAATAAAGTGTCATTCCAATGGTGGACGTGAGTAATCTTTTCGACGTTAAAAGCAGCCATTAAAGGTCTCAATAAAATTATCAAATTAGAACAGCTTACTATTCTAATCTAAAATCATTCTCGATAAACTGAATATATTTAATTGAACTTATCAGAAAAAGTGATTATGTCTGAGCTTAAAATGCCAATTATCGGGTATATGAAATCTCCCTACCGAGAAAAATTTGGTATTCCACGTCAGCCGAATTTGGTGCAAGTCGAATCTTATATTGAAATGCTAGAACCTTATAACGATTTATTGGCTTTCGAAGGGATTGATGATTTTAGTCATCTTTGGCTGATTTGGCAGTTTCATGAAAATAAAAATGCAGATTCGACAAAATTTCGTCCGCAAGTTCGTCCTCCGCGTTTAGGTGGTAATCAAAAAATCGGGGTATTTGCGACACGAAGTATGTACCGACCGTCACCTATGGGCTTGTCGGTTGTGCAGCTCAAAGGAGTGAAAAAAGTCGGAAAATCGGTATGTGTCTATGTGGTCGGTAGTGATTTGTTGGATGGAACACCAATTTTAGATATCAAACCCTATATTCAATATTCAGATGCAGTGATGGATGCGCAAAGCGGTTATGCGCAGGATGAGCCAGAAAGAAAATCTGTGATTTGGTCAGAGCACGCTGAGCAACAAAAACAGGTATTTTTGAATAATGGCAATTTAACCGAACAATTAACAGCAGAACTGGAACAAGTATTGAGTTTAGATCCACGTCCTGCTTATCAGCATGATGATGAACGTGTGTATGGCATGTTATTTGGTGGATTGAATGTAAAATTTCAGATCTGTGATCTACAAATTCTGATTATTGATATATCTCAATAAAAAAGGAGCTTTTAGCTCCTTTTTTATTAAATGTGTAAATTATTTATTTGCTGCAAAACTTTGTTTGATTGCGTTAAGAGCAACATCGTTATACATGCTGCAAGAGTTCTCAGCTAATTGTTTAAACTCTAAAAATTGAGTTTTTTGAGTAGGATTAGTTGAAGTATTTATCCAATTATCAATAACCTTAATTAAATCCTGCATATTGTATTCCACTCCTTTAGGAGATAGGTAAGCGTTATAAAAACGATTTTTATATTGAGCTACGCCATATTCACTCTCATCATCAGCTACGGTATAGGCTACAGTATCTTTCATGATGTATTTTTTCGCAGTAATATCTGTACTAAGATCAGCCCACCAGTCAGCTAAAAAACTTTGACTATCACTATCTGAGGAATCTGTTAAATCTAAATACTGTTCACTATTTGATACTTTATTTAATTGTAAACAGCGAGAACCAGCGGGAAACTTAATATTTGAAATAGCTGTTAAGTATTTGAGAGCATCGTTAGAAATATAGTTGCTTGAATCAGTAATATTATTTTTTATGATCCAATAATTATAGGCATCAACTTGAGATGCTAGGATTTCACCTTCAAGATTGAAGGACTTCATTGTTGTCGTAATTTTTAGACCTGATGAATTAATAGTGGAATGAGGACTTAGCGTCCACACATTATTTGCAATGGATATATTGCCATTCAGATAGCCATACGAACTGTGTAGAGATCCTTCATCATACAAGCCATTCGCTGTGACCATAAATGAATCGCTACTTTCTGAAGTATATAGTTTACCATTATCGATAGTTGCAGTATCACTTTCGTATGACAGCACATCACTTTCACTGTCGAGTTCAAAAGTTGACCACTGTTGGAAAGCAGCATTTGGTATCGTTGGATTTTCGCTGGAGTCATTATTAGAGGTTGAGTTTCCACCGCCACCGCCGCAGGCAGTTAAGCTAAGAATAGTCATGGTACAAATTGCTAATATTTTTATTTTCATCATAAATCTTCTTATATCGTAATTATAAAGCCCTGATAGGCAACTTTATTATAGCTTAAATTTATGAATGTTTTCATTAATAACAAAAATAGTATGCTTTCAGAAAACCTATGTGCAAAACACTAATGACACAAGCGTGCCTTTAGAATTTTTTGCTATAGTGGTTTTATGTTTGGGGAACATAGAACAATGACTTTTAATTTTGAAATTGACACTTCATGGTGTTTAGACCAATTACAAAAAGACGGGCGAATTACTGAACGGGACAAAATACTGATTCAAACCACGCACCGTCAGCGTGAGCAGTTAAAATGGCATCCTTTACAATGGATTGCCAATTTTAATTTGGTCGATCAGAGTCATCCGCAGTCTACCTTAACGCTCAATAGACTCTGTCAATGGTTGGCAGAAAAGTCAGGTGTACCGTTTTATATTATCGATCCTTTAAAAGCTGATGTACCTGCTTTGACAGCCATTATGTCGCAGGAATTTGCAGTACGAAATCGCATTTTAGCGGTGGAATTACAAAATGAGCATGTGTTGATTGCAACGGATCAACCTTATAAAAATGAATGGATTGCAAATTTAGAAAGAACGGTATTACCACGCAAGATTCAGCGTGTATTACTCAGTCCAGATCAACTACAGCGATATTTGGTTGAATATTACCAAGTGAGTCGTGCGGTCAGTAATTCTCAAAAATCATCGAGTTATGACCGTGAAAATAAAGGCGTTGAAGCGTTATTACAATTAGGTGATACACAAAATCCAGATGCCAATGATCAGCATATTGTGAAGCTTGTGGATTGGGTCTTACAGTTTGCCTTCGAACAAGGTGCAAGTGATATTCACCTCGAGCCGCGTAAAGATACAGGAAAGGTGCGTTTTCGTATCGATGGGGTATTACATACCATCTACAACATGCCCGCAAATACCCTGACAGCCGTGGTCTCGCGAATTAAGATCTTAGGTCGGATGAATGTGGCGGAAAAGCGTAAGCCGCAAGATGGACGTTTAAAAACCCGTACACCCAAAGGCCAAGAAACAGAGCTACGTTTATCGACGTTGCCAACAGCTTTTGGTGAAAAGTTGGTTATGCGTATTTTTGACCCTGAAGTCTTGGTACGTAGCTTCCAACAGCTCGGTTTTGAAGGGCGTCTGTTAGATGATTGGAAAGCATTAACCAGTCATAGTCACGGTATTATTTTAGTGACTGGTCCGACAGGTTCAGGTAAGACCACCACGCTTTATTCATCACTCAAACAATTAGCAACTGAAGAAGTGAATGTCTGCACCATTGAAGACCCGATTGAGATGTTAGAGCCAAGCTTTAACCAAATGCAGGTGAATACAGGGATTGATCTGGGCTTTGCTGATGGTGTACGGGCTTTAATGCGTCAAGACCCTGACATTATCATGGTCGGGGAGATACGAGATCATGATACGGCAAATATGGCGATCCAAGCTGCATTAACAGGTCATTTGGTGCTTTCAACTTTACATACCAATGATGCACCATCGAGTTTGACGCGATTACATGACCTAGGTATTCAGCCTTTTTTAACCGCAGCGACCATATTAGGGGTTTTGGCACAACGTCTAGTTCGTCAACTCTGTCCACATTGTAAGCGTGAGACTTTTATCAATGAACAAGAGTGGAAACATCTGACCTTTGAATATGCGATTCAAATGCCTGATTTTGTCTACGAGGCGGTGGGCTGTGATGAATGCCGTCAAACGGGTTATAAAGGCCGTGTGGGGATTTATGAATTTATGCCGCTCAGTATTGAAACCAAACAATTGATTGGTGCCAATGCAGATTTAACCCAATTACGTACACAGGCACGTAAAGAGCATGTCGAGCCATTACGAATTGCCGGTGCGCGTAAAGTACTTGCAGGGGTAACCACTTTAGAAGAAGTCCTGCGTGTCGTGCCGCTCAACTAATGGTTCGATCAAAGTAAATAAAAACGTCTTTGCAGCTTAAGATTCGACTCATCTTGCTTTGTTTAAATAGCGCTATCGAAATAGACAAAGTAAGAGAGACCGAAGATGAAAACATTCACTCAATTGGTATGTGGTTTAGCATTTGCAGGTGTGGCATCGGTTGCAGTCGCGAATACAGCCGTTAATCAAACAGCAGTTGCACCGATGAAAACCACATCTGTGAAACATGCCTTAGGCTTAAAAGATGACAGTAAGGTTCAATTGAAAGGTTATGTTGTCAAATCGATGGGCGATGAAAAATATCAGTTCCGCGATAGCACAGGCAGCATTACAGTGGATATTGATGATGAACTTTGGCAAGGCAAAGCAATTTCAGCTAAAACACCGGTAACGCTCATTGGTGAAATCGACATTGATTACAAACCAACAAAACGCGTTGAAGTGGATGTCGATCAAGTAAAATTTTAATTTAGCCTGTCATTCAATACAGTGCTGCACTATAAAAAACCACGGCTTGCTGTGGTTTTTTTATGATTTGAGTAGATATGAGCAAAAGTTCGATACACTGAAGTCGGAACCATAGAAATAGGGTAGGTAAGATGCGAATTTTATTGGCAGAAGATGATGCATCCCAAGCAGACAGTATAAAAACATGGCTTGAAATGGATGGCTATAGTGTCGATTGGGTTGATCGCGGCGATCACGCTATTTTGGCTTTAGAACAACATCAATATGATTGCATACTTTTAGATCGTGGCTTACCAAAAGTAACTGGTGATGAAATTTTAAAACGTATCGTACAGTTGCATCCGTTTACACCAGTTTTATTCATTACTGCTCGGGACAGTATTGCAGATCGTGTTGAAGGTTTAGATCTGGGAGCCCATGATTATTTGGTGAAACCGTTTAGCTTAGAAGAGTTGTCAGCAAGGGTACGTGCCCAATTACGCTTGCATCATCAGCAGCGTGATAATTGTCTGACTTTTGGTGATTTAAGTTTAGATGTACATGCCAAAACGCTGCGTAAAAATGCGGAATTGATTACGTTGACTTCGCGTGAATATCAAATTTTGCATAAGATGTTGTTAAATCCTGAGCATATTATGACGCGTAGCCAACTCGAAGAATCACTCTATGCTTGGGGCGATGAAGTTGAAAGTAATGCGATCGAAGTTTTTATTTACCAATTGCGTAAGAAGATTGGCAGTGATTACATTAAAACCTTAAGGGGTTTGGGTTATCGCATGAATCTTCCGCAACAAAGTTAAGTCTATGAGTGATAAAAAAAGCATTTCCTTACAGTCGCAACTGATTAAAACCTCACTGCTCAGTGCAATTTGGGCGGGAGCAATCTCTCTGTGTCTGATGTTGGGATTTGGTTTGTATCACATCATGAATGTACATGATGCCCTGATGGACGAAGTGGCAGATATGCTTACTGCTACTGATCTAACGCTGAAGCAAGACGAACAAATAGATGAGCTGAGTGAAGAGTTTGATATGCAATATCAACTCATACAAGGGTCGCAAGTCTTAACCACATCGGAACAACACACAGCATTTGAACATCAGCCCAATTTAAAACAGGGGCTAAATTATCAATGGAGAGACGGCGCGCTTTGGCGTAGCTATGCACTTCAGGACGATGGATTAAGCGTACAAATCGTTCAACCGATGAAAACACGGCTCAGAGAAACGCTGCAAAGCGTACTAGGCTATGCAGGGATTCTATTGATTGTCTGGTTGATCCAATGGCTATTACTGCATATTTTGATTAAACGTCAATTGAAAGTTTTACAGCTTTTTTCAAAACAAATCGCTGAAAAAAATGTAGATGACTTACAAGCCATTGTCTTACCTGAACCTGTATTACAAGAATTAGAGCCGATCCAAACACAGCTGAATTTTTTATTAAGTCGATTAGATCAAGCCTTAGAGGCGGAACAACGCTTTACATCCGATGCTTCACATGAATTACGCTCACCGCTGTCTGCGATTCAAATGCGACTTCAGGTATTAAAACGAAAATATCCCGACATTCAGCAGGATTTATTGAGCATACAGCACGATGTTAATCGAGGAACGCGCGTGTTGGAAAATCTACTGATTTTGGCACGGCTCGACCCGACGCAATCGGAGCAATTAGATAAAAAACAAGAAGACTTAGAACAGCTGAGTTTACAAGTCTTTGACGCTTTACAGCCTTTTATTGAAGAAAAACAGATCGAATTGAAGCTACAGACCCAGTCTGTACAGTTTGCTATGAACCCAGAGTTGATGTTTAGCTGTCTACGCAATTTAGTCGATAACGCTATTCGCTATAGTCCTACGCAAGGACAGGTAAAGATTGATTTAACGGTAACAGCACAGCAGGCGGTTTGGACGATTGAAAATCAAGGTGCGGGACTGACAGTCGCAGAATTGCAACGCATTGGCGAGCGATTTTACCGTGTATTGGGAACGAAGACGCAAGGTTCAGGTTTAGGTATTTCAATTGCCCAAAAAATTGTACAGTTACATCAAGGCCATTTAAATGTGGATGCATCTGAACTGGGTGGCTTAAAGGTACAACTCACTTTTCCAATCCGTTAAAAACACGATTTGCTCTAAGGAATTTAGCGAAAGAGTGTTGTGAGAGGAAGATGAGTGTTGCGATTTAAATTAAGTTTGAGTAGCTATAAAACTTAATTTAACTAAGTACAAAACTTAAAAAGCAGTAAGCGTATGGCTTACTGCTTGTGTCCACGATTATTTTTATTGCGCTGATAATTATTATTTTTATCAGAAATTATTTGGTCAAAATAAGGCGATTATTTCGTGTTAAACGTAGTCGATATTCTTCACCTGCATGCATAATGCGAATTTCACGTCCTAAAGCAAAAAGGTTGTTTGAATGTAGCATTGGCAGTGAGTGGTGTGCTTCATTGCTACGAGTAAAAAGGCTAAATGGTGCGTTCATTCCGTCGACTCCGTGGTGTATTTCTGAATGTTTTAAATGATAATCATTATCGAATAGGCCTATCAACGGTAATTTTAGGATTTTATAAAAAAGATAAATTTGCTTACACTTGGAAATCAATTGGAACAGAGTAGAGAGCAGGGAACTATGTCTAAACCGCAAATCGATGTCGCCATTGCGATTTTATTGCATCAAGACAAAGTACTGGTGGGTTGGCGTGAAGCAAAACAACATCAGGGCAATAAATATGAGTTTCCGGGTGGTAAAGTCGAGCAGGGGGAAAGTCCTGAGCAAGCTTGTCGTCGTGAAATTTTTGAAGAAGTTAGCATTGGTTTACACGACGGGCATGCTTTTGATTTTATTCAACATGAATATGATGATGTTATTGTGAAATTACATTTATTTCATGCCACCGTCCCGCATGCGTTGCTGAATGAAATCAAAAAGCCATGGGCCTGGTATTCACGTCAACAACTCATGAGCTTAAATTTTCCAAAGGCCAATCAAGCTATTTTGCAGCGCTTATATTGGCAGCAACAGATCAAAATCACCGCCGATCTACCAACACGTGAAACGCTTCAAGAGACGCTGTTGTATTATTGGCGAGTCGATGCCAGCGCAGAAAATGCAAAGGTATTAAATCAATTACCTACTGTGATTTTAAAACAACTGATAATTAATGAAGATCTATGGTCATTGCTCTCTACAGAGGTGCAAGCACATATTTCAGCATTACATCTTAAACAGCACCAATTGCTGCAAAAAAATAAAGGTGATTTACAGCTTGGGAAGCGCTATATCGCAGCTTGTCATGATCAAGTTTCTGCACTGCATGCGCAAAAAATTGGCTGTGATGCCATCTTTATGAGCCCAGTTCTGGCGACACAAAGTCATCCAGAGGCGCAAAGTATGGGATGGGCGCATTTTTCTGAGATTGCACGAAGCATTGAAATCCCTGTTTTTGCTTTAGGTGGGATGCGTCCTGAATTGTTGCCTATTTCACAGCAGCATCATGCTTATGGGGTGGCTGGTATTCGCAATTTTTAAATTAAAAACTGATGTTACGCAGTAACATCAGACGCACAGTTTGCTTCAGATAAAAGAATGATACACGGTAAGGTCATCCGCAAGTTTTTGAGACAAGACTCCTTCTAATCAAAAATGGTTTTGCGATACTTTGATTAATTTGACGCTAGTGAACGAGTTTTGTCGGTGAGGTGCATTGCACCGCAAGATGGTTTCATTGCGAAGCACGCTTCTCATTTTGCCTAATGAGAAACATTGTTTCATAAGTGTACCTCCTGCCGAAGGCTAATCCCTTTATTCAAACCCTAGATGTAAGACACCGTTGAATAGACTTAAAATTCATTTTTAATATGCGAAATTACTTTTAGGTGCGTAACATCAGTTAAAAATACGTGCTTTTAATTAAATTTGTATTTGAAAGTCGATATTTTAGACTTGAAATAACTTTTAGAAATAAACTTACTTTTAGTATGTATGGAATAAGAAAGCCTGATCTTAATTGAGATCAGGCTTTTTTACGAGGTGCTTAAAGGGCTTTAATGGCTTGTTGAGCTTTTTGAATGGTGCTGCTTTTCTTTTGCATTTGACCGGCTTTTAAAACAACATTCCAAAGCTGTTGTTTCATCGGCTTGGTTTGAGCATAGCTTAATCCACGCAGTGCCAACGATTCTGCATTCGCAGGTTGATTTTTTCGATTGGCGATCATTGCCAAATATAAAAAAGTTTCCGCAGATTGCGGTGCCAAACGCTGTGCTTGAGTTGCCGCACTTTCAGCTTCATTCCATTTTCCATTGGCATAAGCGGTTTGCGTACTTTTCATCAATTTTTTGAATGCAGGCAAGTCGCGGCCATCATCAAATTTTTGAATTTGGGTTCTCTGCTCAGGAATAACGATGCGTTGACGTTTAATTTCTGGATGGTCATATGGCGTAATAATGACCCCAGAAGAGTCATGGATATCTGCCTTTTTTTCAGGTGGAGCAGGCGGCTTTTGCTCAGGTTCGACTATGGTTTGGCAACCAGCCAAAATGATCGTCAAAACGCTCAGAATACTGAACGTTTTTAAAACTTTAATGTTTTGCAATTTAATTTGTATACTCTCCACTTGAGATGATGCGAGGTTGATCAGATGAACCCTGATCATTATCGACATCACTTTCACGAATGTAGTCACCTAAACTATCATTTTGTTCCTGAGTTGGCTGCGTCTCTTCAGTATCAACTGTGTAAGGTTCTACTTCATATTGTGTCGAACCACATGCCGTAGCCTGATTTGGAATAGAGTTACGCGACAGAGGAATATACATCGCACCTGTACAATGCTGCGCAGATAAATTACCTGAATAACGGTCTAACCAATGCCACTGTACGCTGTCTGGTTGACGTAAATTAACTGGTTTTTGACGTAACTGCTTCATGACATTGGTCCAAACAGGAAGTGCTCCTGACGAACCAGTTAAGCCTGTAACTTTGTTGTTGTCTAAACCTAACCAAACCACACTTAAGTAATTACCTGAATAACCTGCAAACCATGAGTCACGCGTATCATTGGTTGTCCCTGATTTACCTGCAAGTTTAAGTGAAGCCGGTAATGATGCATAAGCAGAACGGCCTGTCCCTGAACTCATCACTTGTTGTAAACCGTAGTTCAATATAAAGGCTGCATCAGGTGCAATAGTCGGTTGTACCGTTAAGCTATAACGATCTAATAAACGACCATTGGCATCGACCACTGAACGAATAGCTTTCACTGGATATTTGAAGCCACCGGTTGCAAAGTTTCCATAGACACTCATGACTTCCATCGGTGACATATCGATAGCGCCGAGGTAAATCGAAGGGTAGTTTGGAATATTAGACGTCACACCAAACTTTTTCAGATGGTTAATAAAAGTCGACATACCGAATTCTTGACCTAAGCGTACCGCAGAGAGGTTATAAGAGTTTGATAGGGCATCAACCATTGGTACGACACCATGTGCGCCACCACTATAGTTTTTCGGTGTCCAAGCTTTGCCATCACTTTGAATGCTGATCGGACTATCTTCGATTTGACTCGCCCAGTTATAACGGTTGGATTCTATCGCACTGAGGTAAATCACAGGTTTTAGCAATGAACCGACTTGACGTTTAGCATCCATTGTACGGTTAAAGCCGGTAAAGTCCTGCGTTGAACCCACTGCTGAAACCAATTCACCATTTTCAGGATGAGACACCAATACCGCGCCTTGTAATTCTTTTAAGCGTGCTGGATTGGCATTGCTTAAACGGGCCACAGATTCTTTAAATGCAGTTTGTACACGGGTTTGTGCAATCGGGTCCATCGCGGTGAAAATACGCAGACCTTGATTGGTCAAATCGCTTTCTTGGTATTCAGTACGCAGTTGACGACGCACGATATCCATATAGTCTGGGAAGCGAGAAGGGCCCAATGTTGGTTTTGTAATGACATTTAATGGACGTGCAGACTCAGTTTCATATTGTTCCTGAGTTAAATAGCCCATCACCACCATATTGTTCAACACAATATTACGGCGTTTAATCGCACTTTCAGGGTTTTTCCACGGATTAAATAGAGTTGGACCTTGAACCAAACCGACTAAATACGCCTGCTGAGCAATATTTAGTTCACGTAGGGGTAAACCAAAATAGAATTGTGAGGCTAAACCATAACCATTGATGGAATAGTTACCGTTTTGACCTAAGTTCACTTCGTTTAAATAAGCTTCAAGAATTTCATCTTTGTCATAGTGAAGTTCAATCAGCATGGCCATTAAGGCTTCGTTGGCCTTACGCTTAATGGTTCTCTCAGGCGATAAATAAAAATTTTTCACCAATTGCTGAGTGAGGGTCGAACCACCTTGACGTTTTCCGCCTGTGACATTACTCACAATGGCACGTGCTGTACCACGAATCGAAATACCATGATGTTGATAGAAATTGCGGTCTTCGGTAGCAATTAAAGCTTGGATTAAAGGCTTAGGCACTTTATCAAGTTTGATCAGCACACGGTCTTCATTGTGCTGAGGATAAATACCACCAATTAACATCGGCTCTAAGCGGGCAATACCACTACTTGAAGGCTTGGTTGCACTCACTTCAGTGATTTGATCTTCACCAAAGGTCACTTTAAGGACTTGTTCAGGGTCGACACTATCACCAAAGTCAAAACCACGCGTATGGATATAGGTCACATTGCCAGAAGTAACGTAACTCCCTGTTTTCGCATAGCTATCTTGAGCGTTATAGCCCAAAAGTTTCAGTTCTTGGTTGAGGTCTGCTTGGCTTACAGGCGCATTGGTATAAATTTCTAAAGGACGAGCAAATACCTTGGCTGGAATGTCCCAACGTTGACCTTCGAATTTATCCCGTACAATATTATCTAGACGAATAAGATAAATGCTGAACACGAGAAATCCGCCGATAATCAACAGCGAAAAAATCAGTGCAATTATGCCTATGCCACGTTCAGACTTCATAAATAGTGATAATACCCTGAGAAATTTTGCTAATCATGCGAAGCTTTTCAGTATTTTGCAATATTTAAACTGTTATATGTATGCAAAATATTGGAAGCTACTTCACTAAAGTCGAAACTTTAAAGTTTTTTTAAATCATTTCTGTTAGTGATATGATACCAATGAGGCGAAGCGGAGCAAAAGCGCAGGTGCAAATTTCACATAAATCATTTCGAAACATTGGGTTGATTGGTCGTCCAGACAAATCATCAGTGATCGAAACCCTATGTTTGATCCACGATCATATTTTGAGTTTGGGATTACATCCTGTATTTGATACGCAAACAGCGCAGCTGGTTCCCTACAATAATACTCAGACGGTCAGCCGTAATTTATTGGGTGAAGTTGTCGATTTGGTGATCGTTGTCGGAGGTGATGGTTCATTGCTTCATGCCGCACGTGCCTTGGTGAAATATAATACCCCTGTGATTGGGGTGAACCGTGGTCGTTTGGGCTTCCTGACCGATATCAAACCGACAGAAGTGATTTTCAAGTTAGATCAAGTGCTCAAAGGTGAGTTTCAGCTAGACCGACGTTTCTTGTTGGAAATGGAAATTCGCTCGAAAGGCGAGTCGATTTATGATGCTGTAGCTTTAAATGATATTGTGCTGCACTCGGGTAAATCGGTACACATGATCGACTTTGAACTGAATATTGATGGGCAATATGTATACCGCCAACACAGTGACGGTTTAATTGTTTCGACACCAACCGGCTCTACAGCTTATGCATTATCTGGTGGTGGTCCGATTGTCCACCCAAGTATGGATGCGATTGCCTTAGTGCCAATGCATCCACATACTTTGTCGTCACGGCCGATTGTCGTCGGCGGACAAAGCGAAATTAAAATTTTGATTCGTGAAAATCGTGTTCTACCAATGGTCAGTGCCGATGGTCAACACAGTGTATCATTGGGTGTAGGCGATAGTTTACATATCCGCAAACATCCATTTAAGCTCAACTTATTACATCCACCTGGTTATGACTTCTATATGGCATGTCGTACCAAGCTAGGCTGGAACCAAGATTTTGACTCATTAAAGCAGGATTAATTATGAATATTGAACAGATGCTTGCCGTACTCGATCCTGAAATTGTTGGTCGATTAAAAACGGCAATTGAAATTGGTAAATGGCCAAATGGCGTAGCGCTGACTCAAGAACAACGTCAAATTTGTATGCAAGCGGTGTATGCATGGGAAATTAAACATTTGCCAGAAGATGAGCGTAGTGGTTATATCGACCGTGGGACCAAAGAAGAAGATGAGCATTGCGACTCGCATGTGGAAGAACCTGAGTTCAAGCCGATTCGTTTCGTTTAATCCTTTTTCTTTTTGATTGAAAAAGCCAGCTCAATGCTGGCTTTTTATTGGCTTGATGCATGCCTAGATTTATTTCTTCATATCTGCTTATTTAAGCGTGACGATTTGCCCACATGGTTTTGGCAGTTTGCATGGCTTCATCAAAACTTGCGACTACACCCATGGTATATAGTGCGATTCCCATGGTTTCGGTGACTGCGATTTCACCATATTCATGTGTCTGCTGACCGTCCCAAACGGCTTTAAAAACGGCCAAATCAAGTTCTTCTTCGACTGGACTACGGTTGTCCGTCAGTTTAGGCAACTCATGTTCATACATTTCACCATCCTTGATGCCACAAATTAAGGTTTTTGCATCGGGGTTACGTTCGAATTCACCACCTTCACCCTTAATGACAGCACTATTTTGATAACCCAATTGGAATGCCGCACGTTGGTGTGATCCACGATAGGCTGGATGGAAAATCGCTTGCATGGTGGCTTTGGCATTAAATGGATTTATCAGACGCGCAAGGGTGTGAATTGGGGAACGTAAGCCCATGACATTGCGTAGTGAAATTAAATCACTGAGTATTGGTGAAATGACGTCGAGCGGAATATAAGCAAAATGACGTTGTATAAGCTGCTGTTCCACATCTGTATCATTTTGGCAAATAGGAAAACCCAAATACTCTAATACTTGTTCTGTATAAAGGCGGTTAATGGTATGACCTGAAGCGCCATGCATTACGACATTGTAGCCGTGTTTTGCCAGCGTTAATGCGGCCAATAAAAACCAAGGATAATGTTTGCGTTTACCTGCATAAGATGACCAATCTAAATCGACATCAAGCTTTTTAAACTTGAGCTGATCACGTGTGGCTTGGACAAAGCCTGTCAGTTCATCGACAGATTCTTCTTTTACACGCAATAACATCAAGAAAGCGCCCAATTGAACGTCTAAAACCTCATCTTTTAAGATCATGCTGAACGCTTGGTAGGCTTCATCATAAGTGAGAGAACGTGCGCCATTTTTACCTTTACCCACGATACGGACAAATTGCGCAAAAGGATGTTCAAAATCTTTGTAAATATTTCGTTTATTGTTCATGCAAATACTGGGCTTAAAATTAGGACTTAAGGATAGTTTACTTCTATAGTTGGTATTTTTCAGCCTGATAACAGGTTTAAAAAAGGATGTCTTTAGACTATCGTCTAATAAACTCGGTCTATTATTTAACCGAAATTAACATTTGTGGCAGAACAAGCCATTAAAAAACAGGTAAAATTTAACCTACTTTAGTATGTGTTTCATCTCCTGATCAATGCGCTGATTTTATATCAGGTTCTGATGTGATTATTTAATCACCATACATATTTCGTTTTTCTGTATTTGGCTAAGTCAAATACCTTTGGTGCTCTTTTGTCGAAGACAAAGGGGTTTTGGGCTGTTTATTTTTTGAAAATAGACAAAAACTGAATATTTCTTTGAAGCAGAAATATATCGTGAAGTAATGTCATGGCTAAAAAACCAATTTATAAGTCACTATATTTTCAAGTGATCGTTGCCATTATTGCGGGTGTATTGGTGGGGCATTTCTCACCAAGTGGCACACAAATTATCAATGGTACCGAGCAATACGTAAAAGGCTGGGGTGAATTGTTCTATCCACTAGGACAAGGTTTCATCAAGCTGATTAAAATGATTATTGCACCTGTGATCTTCTGTACCGTGGTGAGTGGTATTGCAGGTATGGAAAGCATGAAATCTGTGGGTAAAACAGGTGGTGTCGCTTTACTATACTTCGAAATTGTTTCGACCATCGCACTCATCATTGGTCTTGCAGTAATTAATATTGCAAAACCAGGTGTAGGCATGAACGTAGATCCAGCATCTTTAGATACTTCAGGTATTTCTAAATATGTTGAATCTGGTGCAGCACAATCTACCCAAGATTTCTTTATGAATATCATCCCAAACACCGTTGTTGGTGCGTTTGCTGAGGGTGAGATTCTTCAAGTTCTATTATTTGCCTTATTATTTGGTTTTGCATTACATAAACTTGGTGATGCAGGTAAGCCTGTATTGAAGTTTATTGATCAAATTGCACATGTATTCTTTAACATTGTAAACATGATCATGAAGCTTGCGCCAATTGGTGCCTTCGGTGCGATGGCTTATACCATTGGTAAATATGGTATCGGTAGTTTGGCGCAATTGGGTCAGTTGATCATCTGCTTCTATATTACCTGTTTGCTGTTTATTTTCCTTGTACTTGGCTCAATTGCACGTATTTGCGGTTTCAGTATCCTCAAAATGATTCGTATGATTCGCGAAGAGTTACTGATCGTACTGGGTACGTCTTCTTCTGAATCTGTACTGCCACGTATGTTGAAAAAACTCGAACTTGCTGGTGCAGAAAAATCTGTAGTGGGCCTTGTTATTCCAACAGGTTATTCATTTAACCTAGATGGTACGTCTATTTACCTGACCATGGCAGCAATCTTTATTGCACAAGCGACCAATACACCGCTTGATATTTCGCATCAGATCACGTTGTTGTTGGTTCTACTCATTTCATCTAAGGGTGCTGCGGGTGTGACGGGTTCAGGCTTTATTGTGATGGCTGCAACATTGTCTGCTGTGGGTCATATTCCTGTTGCAGGTTTGGCATTAATTCTTGGTATTGACCGTTTCATGTCAGAAGCACGTGCATTAACGAACCTTGTAGGTAACTCTTTGGCAACGATTGTGGTTGCGAAATGGGTGGGTCAATTAGACAAAGAAAAACTGGATTTTGCTTTGGCAAACCCTGAAGAAATTGACCGTCAGATGCAAGAAGAAGGCAATGCACATCATGCCTAAGGCAGATGCTGTGATGTAAAAGATGTCATTTAAAAAGGAAGCTTCGGCTTCCTTTTTTAATGCAGGACTAAAGCCAAATTTGAACGCTTTAGTTTTTGGGCATGACGGCTGTTCTAAACTGCAATAGGATGGAGTTCAACAAAACAACAAACTTAACCAAGGAAGAAACACATGCTGGCTTATGATGCAGACTTAGAATTATTTCGAGATAACTTTCGCCGTTTTATGGCAGAGCATGTCGCACCACATTATGAGCAATGGGAACGTGAAGGCATTATGCCGCGATCAGTATGGAATGCCTTGGGTGAAAATGGCTTTTTATGTGTCGATGTGCCTGAAGAATATGGCGGCTATGGCGTCCCAACGCATTATTCACTGATGCTAGTTGAAGAATCTGCGCGCGCAGGTTTTAGTGCATTATCGACAGGTATTTCATGCCATTCTGAAATTGCAGCACCGTATATTTTGCACATTGGTTCAGAAGAACAAAAACAACATTGGTTGCCGAAAATGGTCACGGGTGAAGTGGTCGGTGCCATTGGTATGACGGAGCCGGGTGCAGGTTCAGACTTACAGTCTATGCGCAGTAGTGCAATTTTGCAGGGCGATCATTATCTACTCAATGGCTCGAAAACCTTTATCTCAAATGGTCAACATGCAGACCTAGTGGTATTGGCGGCGAAAACTGATCCACAAGCACGTGCTAAAGGCGTGTCATTACTTTTAGTCGATACCCATTTGGATGGATTTAAGAAAGGTACCAACCTCGACAAAATTGGTCTGCATGCGCAAGACACTTCAGAGTTGTTTTATGACAACGTCAAAGTGCCAAAAGAGCAACTTTTGGGTCAAGCTGGACAAGGCTTTGCTTACTTGATGCAAGAGTTACCGCGTGAACGTACCGCAATTGCCTCGACTGCAATTGGTGCGATTCGCGGTTCCATTGATGTGGCAACGCAGTATGTTAAAGAGCGACAAGCGTTCGGACAGGCGATCGGACAGTTCCAAAATACTCGTTTTGTCTTGGCACAGGCTAAGATTGACGAATTGGCTACAGCGGCATTTTATAATCAAAATGTTGAACTTTATATGCAAGGCAAACTTGATGTTGAAACTGCAGCAGCACTCAAGAGCTTTTCTACCGATATGCAAATGAAAGTGGCCCATAATCTACTTCAATTATTTGGTGGCTATGGTTATATGACCGAATATCCAATTTCACGTTTCTTTGTCGATGCACGTATTCAGCAAATCTACGGTGGCACCAATGAAATTATGAAAGAAATCGTGGCACGAAGTATTTTAGGTCGATAAACAATTTATCAGGCTGAAATTAAAATAGCGAAGTGAAGACTTCGCTATTTTTTTTAGGATGTATTTCTATAGAGACGATGTATTTCTATAGATTTGCTTATTTGAATTAGATTGTGTGTTTAATTTTGCGTGAATATTTTGAAACCTATGATAATGACGGTTGCCCCAAAACTTGCAAACAGACTTCAATAAATTCAGGTGTATCTAAAGTACTGCGAGACGATATATATAGGTTATTATCATTCACAACCGATTGATCCGACACCACCACACCTGCGTTTAACAAAGCGGATTTAAGTGTTTCAGATTGGGCGAAATGGCGACCTTGTATGACACCAGCTTCTAGTAACAACTGTGGACCATGGCAACTGCTCAAGATCGGCTTTTGGCTATCTGCAAAATTACGTACAAAATAGATAAAACGGTCATCTAAAGCGAGTTTCTCTGGGGAATAACCGCCGGGAATAAATAAGGCATCAAAATCATGCACAGAGGCATCGTCGATACTTTGGTCAATGGTGATCTGGGAACGGCGTTTAATGCCGTAAACGATTTTTCCAACCTGATCTTCGATATTGATAATGCTGTGCCGAGCGGCTCGAAAGGCCTCCACAGGCTCAAGATACTCAATATCTTCAAAATCGTAGGTCACTAACACTGCAATTTTCTTGTGCATACTTGTACCTATGGGGCTGTTATTTTTTTTTCTGATATTTAGACTACAAAGCAATGATAAGAATTACCTGTGTCTTTTGTAATAAATGCGTCAATGACTGTAAACACTAGATGAAAGTGCCTATTAAGTCACTGAAAAAACGATCAATGACCAAGTGTTTATATAGATCATCTTTAAGTTTCAAATTATTTCTATGCCATGAAAACCAAGTTTTGAAATTTTTATTTTGCTTCAAGTATTGAGAGCAAAATTTAAAACTGAAATGACCAATGAAACAAATTGATTGATGGGCTTATACAAGGAGATGGATCTGAGGCAAATTTGGAGGAAAAGAGAAGGGCTATTTATTGTGCTGCTCAAGATGAATGATCAATAAAGCCGTCAAAAGGTAAGATTTGCCTTAATTATGGCTTTACCTATCAGTTTGGCTGTTTTGGCTCTTAAGTTAAGCTGATGAAGCTTTAATCAACTGTATGTTTTTAAGGCTGAAACCATCAAAGTCGTATTGCGCAACATTTGAAAGCTAACTATTGTTATACTGTTTGCAAAATTTTTTTGAAGGGCGACATAACAATGATCAACGATGATCAAAACACTCCGACTTCTCTGGACTTAGCTCAAATTCGTGAAGATATCGACTCTGTTGATATGCAGATTCAACAACTTATCAACCGTCGTGCGAAACTAGCTGAAGCTGTGGCAAAAGCAAAATTTGCTGCAGAAGAGAATCCATTGTTTTATCGTCCTGAACGTGAAGCGCAAGTTTTACGTAAAGTTATGGATCGTAACGAAGGCCCATTGTCTGATGTGACAATGGCACGTTTATTCCGTGAGATCATGTCGGCTTGTTTAGCTCTTGAAGCACCGCAAAGTATTGCGTTCTTAGGTCCAGTCGGAACTTATACGCATTCGGCTGTTTTAAAACATTTCGGTCAAGACGCTGTTGTTCGCCCTCTTCCAACGATTGATGAAGTATTCCGCGAAGTAGAAGCAGGCAGTGCGCACTATGGTTTAGTGCCTGTTGAAAACTCATCTGAAGGGGTAGTGAACCATACTTTAGATTGCTTTAAATCTTCACATCTCAATGTTATTGGTGAAGTGGAACTGCGTATTCATCACCAATTCCTTGTGTCTGAAAATACACGAAAAGACAGCATTAAACAGATTTATGCACATCAACAAACTTTGGCGCAATGCCGTGGTTGGTTAGATGCACATTATCCGGGTGTAGAACGTGTTGCACTCAGTTCAAATGCAGAAGCTGCACGCCGTATTCGTAATGAATGGCACTCTGCGGCAATTGCCTCTGAAGTTGCTGCGAACATCTATAACCTCGAGATTTTGCATAGCAATATTGAAGACAATCCTGAAAACACCACACGTTTCTTGGTGATTGGTCGTGAAAAAGTGCCACCATCTGGCAATGATAAAACTTCATTGTTGATTTCTGCGCATGACCGTGCGGGGGCATTACTTGAAATTCTTGCACCGTTTGCCAAGCATAATATTAGCTTAACAAGTATCGAAACACGTCCTGCATTACCAGAAAAATGGGCTTATGTATTCTTTGTGGACTTGGAAGGTCATGTTGAGCAAGAAAACGTGAAAGCGGCAATTGAAGAAATTCGTCCGTTAGTAAAAGAAATTCGTGTATTGGGTTCATATCCGATTGCTGTTCTTTAAGATCACAACTGTGATCAATTCCATCAGGAGTTGATCACCTTCATCATTTGAAAAAACTGGAAGTGTAAAATGACGTTTGTCCCAGCCAATGAAGGCATTGCAAAGCTAAAGCCTTACCAACCAGGTAAACCAATTAGTGAACTTGAGCGTGAGTTGGGTATTACAGATATCGTAAAACTCGCATCAAATGAAAACCCATTGGGTTGTTCTGACAAAGTGAAAGAAGCGGTTGCTGCTGAACTTGCAGAAATTGGTCGATATCCGGATGGTGGCGGTTTTATTTTGAAAGACCAAGTTGAAAAACAATTTGGTATTGCACATGACCGTATTACGTTGGGTAATGGTTCAAACGATCTTCTAGAAATTTTTGCTCGTGCTTTTGTTTCAGAGCAAGACTCGGTTGTGTATAGTCAACACGCATTTGCTGTGTATGGTCTGGTGACACAAGCCATTAATGCTGAAGCGATTGAAGTGCCTGCAAAAGGTTTTTCACATGACCTAGATGCAATGGCTGCGGCAATTAAAGACAATACTAAATTGATTTTTATTGCGAACCCAAATAATCCAACAGGTACATGGTTTGAAGAAGCTGAATTTGAAGCGTTCATGCAAAAAGTACCTGCAAATGTGATCGTGGTTTTAGATGAAGCTTATGTGGAATATTTCCCAGAAAACTTCAACAGCTTAAAATTCTTAGATCAATACGCAAACTTAATCGTTAGCCGTACCATGTCAAAATGTTATGGCTTGGCTGCGTTACGTGTTGGTTTTGCCTTGGCTTCAGTTGAAGTGACGGATTTCCTTAATCGTATTCGTCAACCCTTTAACGTAAACCATCTTGCAATGGTGGCTGCTGTTGCTGCACTCAAAGATGAAGCGTTTATTGAAAAATCACGTGTAGTCAATAAAGCAGGTATGGCGCAACTTGAGTCAGGATTTGATGCTCTAGGTTTAGCATATGTGCCTTCACGTGCGAACTTCATTTTAGTAAATGTAAAAGCTGATCCTGCACAGACTTTCAATGCTTTATTAAAAGAAGGTGTGATTGTTCGTCCAGTTGGTATCCCAGAGCATTTACGTGTATCAATTGGGACTGAAGCTGAAAATGCTAAATTCTTAGCAGCCTTGGCTAAAGTTTTGGGCTTAGAGGCTAAAGCTTAAGTCATGTCTGTGCCACTATTTGAAAAAGTTGCTTTTATTGGGCTTGGGCTGATTGGCTCAAGCCTAGCTCGCGTCATGATTGCTGAAGGTTTAGCTAAGGAAATTGTGGCGTCTACGCGTTCACAAAAAACTTTAGAAGATGCAAAAGCTTTAGGGCTTATTCAGCAGGGTTATAGCGATCCTGCTGAAGCGGTCAAAGGTGCAGATCTCGTTGTCTTGGCTTTGCCTGTACGTGCGACACAAAAAGTCCTTGAAGCGATCAAGCCTTATCTAACCGAACAGACGATTATTACCGATGTTGGGAGTACCAAAGGCAATGTCGTTGATGCAGCGAAAGCAGTCTATGGTGAGCAATTACCTGCTGGTTTTGTACCGGGGCATCCGATTGCTGGGGCTGAACTAACAGGTGTGCATGCCGGTAAGGTAGATTTATTTGCTAATCACAAAGTGATTTTGACACCATTACCTAGCAGTGCAGATTGGGCTGTAGAGAAACTGATTCAATTGTGGCAAGCTGCCAAAGCGGAAGTGATTTGCATGGATGTGGAAAAACACGACGAAGTGTTGGCCCATACCAGTCATCTTCCGCATTTGATGGCATTTAACTTGGTTGAGCAACTTGCGAACCGAGAAGACAATTTAGATATTTTCCGTTATGCCGCTGGCGGTTTTCGTGATTTCTCACGCATTGCTGCAAGCGACCCACATATGTGGCATGACATCTTTTTTGCCAATAAAAAGGCAATTTTAAAAGCGGTAGATGGCTTTGAAAAACAATTGGCTATTCTTCGCAAACTGATTGAAGATGAAAACTCACAAGCGTTGATGGGACTGTTGGGGCATGCACAAGCGGCACGTCAACATTTCAATCACATGCTCGCAAAGAAACCACTGATGGAGAAAAATAAAGTGACGACACAGCAATTCAAAATTTTACCGGGTCCAAAGCAATTCCAAGGTAAATTTACTGTGCCAGGTGATAAATCTGTGTCACATCGCTCTATCATGTTTGGTGCTATTGCAGAAGGCACAACGCATGTCACTGGTTTTCTAGAAGGTGAAGATGCCTTGGCAACTCTCCAAGCATTCCGCGATATGGGTGTGAGTATTGAAGGCCCTAAAAACGGCGAAGTTACCATTCATGGTGTAGGCATGCATGGTTTAAAAGCACCTGCAGGCGCTTTGTATATGGGTAACTCAGGCACTTCAATGCGTTTGCTTTCAGGCATGTTGTCGGCACAGAAGTTTGATTCGGTGATGACGGGTGATGCGTCATTATCAAAACGTCCAATGGAACGTATTGCCAAACCATTACGTGAAATGGGTGCGCAAATTCAAACTACAGGTGAGCGTGGTACGCCGCCCGTGTCTATTTCCGGAAGTCAAAACCTGAAAGGTATTCATTACGACTTACCAATGGCATCTGCACAAGTAAAATCCGGTATTTTGTTGGCTGGTCTTTGGGCGGAAGGTGAAACTGTTGTCACTGAGCCGGAACCAACACGTGACCATTCAGAGCGTATGCTTCGTGCATTTGGTTATGACGTGAAAACAGAAGGCAACCGCATTTCACTTCAAGGTGGCGGCAAGTTAGTCGGTACAGACATTCAAGTACCCTCTGACATTTCATCTGCAGCATTCTTTATGGTGGGTGCAGCGATTACTGAAGGTTCAGATGTCACACTCGAAGCGGTTGGCATTAATCCAACACGTACAGGTGTGATCGAAATTTTAAAACAGATGGGTGCTGACCTGACTGTTGAAAATGAGCGTATCGCTGGTGGTGAGCCGATTGCAGATATTCGTATTCGTGGTTCACGTACACTCAAAGGCATTCATATGCCAGAAGATCAAGTGCCATTGGCGATTGATGAATTTCCAGCACTGTTTATTGCAGCGGCATGTGCAGAAGGTCAAACCATTTTGACCGGTGCAGCTGAACTTCGAGTGAAAGAGTCGGATCGTATTCAAGTGATGGCAGATGGCCTAAAAATTATGGGTATTGACTGCACGCCTACTGATGACGGCATCATTATTGAAGGTCAAGGTAAAACGGGCGAGTGGGGTGCAATCTTCACAGGTGGTCAAATTGAGTCACATCATGACCACCGTATTGCAATGAGCTTCTCAATGGCAGGTTTACGTACTTCGGGTGAAATTAATATCGTGGGTACAGAAACCGTTGCGACCAGCTTCCCGACATTTACAGAGCTAGCCACTCAGGCCGGTTTAACGATTGCCGTAAGTGAATAAATAATTCACCAAAATTGTATATTTATTCAACAACAGCCAAGCAAATGCTTGGCTGTTTGGTTTTAATTGCTTATGCTAAAACCATACAACAAGAATGTCTTTGGATAGATACATGAGAAAACTACAATTCACCGCGCATAGCGAGTCAAATCGAGTTGAAAGCAGTGCTGATACGCAAACTCAGGTTGCTGAATTATTGGCAAATAAATTAGAGCGTTATGGCTTTCAAACGTTATCGCAAAGTGGTGATCAGATTGCAGTCAGTGTCGATCAGCATGAATTGCCGCTTTCAGTGACATGTCAGGGGCAGGATGAATCAGGTCGTTTAGTCTGTGAAATTACCTCTTATCCAGATGAAGACCAAGATTGGTTAGATCGTATTACTGAGCAAAGTTTATTGAACCAATTGGCTCAAGCAGTCGAAAACAGTTTAAAAGAAGAAGAGTCATATAGTGAGTTTCAATGGAAACAAATGACAAAATGATCTGAAAAATTGAATTAAAAATCATCCATAAAAAAGCAGCATAGCGCTGCTTTTTTGTTTTTAACAGAATGTATTGAACAAGGTTATAGACATTCAATATTGATTGGATTAATGGTTCGATTGCTCTTTTTCACATAGTCACACATTTTTTCTGACTCTTGTTCATTGAGTCCCCAAAACACAATCACACCACGTTGATCAGTCAATTTGCTATCGCTAAGATAAATATAATGGGTGTCATGATAGTTTTTATCGAGCATATCTTTATATTTTTGATCGGTAAAAGATGAACAAGACGAAATTTCAGCTTCTTTACACACCGAGTCACTCGAACAGCGTTGCTTAAAGGTTGAAATCATATTCATGGTGTCTGTGCTGTTGAGCTGGGCTTCACACACTTGGCTATTGGGAAAGTCGTAGACCATCTTTAAGCTAAAATCACGACCATCGACATTCATCTTGTATGACGCTGTCAAATAGGCTTTGGGACCATCGTTCGCAGCAACCGTAGATGCTGGCAAATTTGTCGTTGTGGATGGGGTTGAATTAAAATAATAGACCAAAGCTGCAATGCCTAGACTTAAAATCACAGCAACAATATATTTCATTTTTCCCTCTAAATTTTATCTTAATTTTTCTCGGTATTATTTCTATAGTTGATTATTTAAACAAGTAAATTATTGGTTTTTAGATAAAAAAATGTTGCGTAATAAAAATTAAACTAGCGACGAATTAGGTCATTACATGTTGAATAGATAATGATGGCCAATGCACTAAAAAGATGGATAAATCGAAGTGCTGTAGGTGAATTTATCTGAAATATTGGTGGGGAATAGAGCGGTCACTAGGCAAAAAAATGAGCCAGTTAAGCTGACTCATTTTTGGTATTGTTTATACTAAAAAGCGTGAAATCGCGATACGAAGCTGTTTTAGATAACCCGTAAAAAAGTGGTTTGCACCGGGTAAAACCGTGATTAAATGGCGCTGCGGTTTGGCCCACTGAATCAAGTCAGATAACAGTGTGACATTATCTTCTTCACCGTGAATAAATAAAATATCACCCTTAATATGCGGCGTCACATAGTGACGTACACCTGCAACTGTTGTAGTTGGTAGTCCGCATAAAATAGTCTGTACAGGCTGTAATTCTACAGGCAATAGGGCATAGCATTTAGTCATGACATTTGCACCAAAACTAAAACCGCCTGCATAAAATGGCAAGTTTGGGTGTTGGCTACGAGCAAATTCAATGACTTGCATGGTATCTTTGGTTTCACCATTGCCTTCGTCATGTATTCCTGCACTTTGGCCAGAGCCGCGGAAACTTGGGCGATAGACAACATAGCCACGTTCTAAGAACATTTGCGCTAAAAGCACAGGGACTTTGTGCTGTGGTGTGCCACCTTGCAATGGGTGAGGGTGTGTAACTACCGCGAATCCTTTCACTTCACCCTGTGGATAATCAACAAAAATTTCAAGTTGACCCATCGGCCCTTGAATGAACATTTGTTCTGACATAATGACTAAAATGTGAAAGCGGGAGAGTCTATAGTTTACAGATTATGTTTATCAAAAACACAGATTGGATTTGAAAATACTCTACTGTTATAGTTTGTTTAATTAAAAATTAATCAGGATGTTTATGCTCGCTTTAATTTCTCCAGCAAAAACTTTAGATTACGAAACCGCTTTACCGACTGAAAAATTCACTCAACCACGGCTATTAGATCATTCTGAAGAATTAATCTCAGTCGCACGTAAATTGTCGGCAAGTGAAATTTCAAGCTTGATGAGTGTCAGTGAGAAAATTGCGACTTTAAATGTTGAGCGCTTCCGAGATTGGCAGCCTGATTTTGATTTTGCCAATGCACGTCAAGCAATCTTTGCCTTTAAAGGTGATGTATATACCGGTTTAGATGCTTATAAACTTACAAACTCAGACCTTGAATATGCACAAACCCATTTGCGTATGCTCTCGGGTCTCTATGGTTTATTGCGTCCGCTTGATTTAATGATGCCATATCGTTTAGAGATGGGGACCAAGCTGCAAAATCCACGTGGACATAACCTATACGAGTTTTGGGACAATACCATCACCAATCTCATCAATGACGATTTGGAAAAAGCGGGCTCTGAACTTTTGGTCAACATCGCTTCAGATGAATATTATAAGTCGGTCAAAGAATCAAAAGTTAAAGCCGAAATCATCAAGCCAGTTTTTCTCGATCAAAAGAACGGCAAATATAAAGTCATCAGCTTCTATGCCAAAAAAGCACGTGGCCTAATGGCGCGATATTTGTTGGAAAATAAAATTGAACGTATTGAAGATATCAAGTCGTTCAATACCGATGGTTATTATTTCGATGCTGAGAGTAGCTTAAAGGGCGAATTGGTCTTTAAGCGAAATGAACAACAAGCCGCTTAATTTTAAAATTGAAAAACTTAGACTGAAAAGAATATGAATAGCCGCTGATTAGAAGTCAGCGGCTTTTTTATCTTCTTCACTCGAGATGTAATGGTGGGCCTGTGAAATTGATCGTGCTTTAAATTTCGTATATGAAATGATCTATGATTTGAAGCTTTTTACGGAAAAGGATTCGAAAAATCATTCAGCGATTATCTTGTCTATCAGTCTAAAATATATTACAAAATTAACATTGATCGAACAAATAGCTTATTAAATGACTTAATAAGATATAAAATTGTGAAATACGTCACTTTTTTGTTTAAATTTTTTGTTATTATAGCCAAATATTTAAACATGAATAAAATTTTGTTATGAAAAAAATACTGATACCAATTTTTATACTCAGCATTGTGTTTTTAGGGTTTAGTGTTTATAAGAATGCAGAGTTAAAGCGACAGCAAGAAATTAATCAGGTGTTCAATGATGATTTGAGCGCATCACCTTATATGCGCTAAAAAAAATCAATCTTGCTGCTTTTGCATTGAGCTCAAGCATGGTCTTGAAGTGTTCGTTTAAATATTGATATTTTATTTTTATATATAATAATTTGAAACTTTATAAAGAAAACAATGTCTTAAATTTACTAAATTGAAAAGCGATGAAAATGTGGAAACATTAAAAAATCAATGTGTTATAATTTGCCGAAATTAATTTGATCAGTATTTATTGATATTAAATACGAATTAAATGACATAAATAGAGGAGCTGCATAGGTTTATGCAGCTTTTTTGTTTGCAAATTTCAACATTTGTACCGTGTTGTATGTTGTTGAAAATAGGATTTTTTAAAGCCTACAATCTGCCGAATTGGCATATTCGTTGCTTAGGCATACACAAAATTAATGATGAATACATGACATGATTAATTTTGTGGAATGCTTATATGCATAAAGTTTACTTCATAGGGGCTAGGTCATGACGACTCCTAATCCATCTTCCGAGAACATGCTTGAACGTCTGTTTAAACTGAGCGAAAACAAAACCAGTTTCAAAACAGAAGTCATTGCAGGTGTAACTACTTTCTTGACAATGTGTTACATCATTATTGTCAATCCAATGATTTTGTCCGAAACGGGTATGGATCATGGCGCTGTTTTTGTCGCAACCTGTCTAGCAGCAGCCATTGGCTGTTTGGTGATGGGGCTTGTTGCTAACTATCCAATTGCCTTAGCACCCGGTATGGGCTTAAACGCTTACTTTACCTATTCTGTATGTTTGGGTATGGGCGTGGAATGGCAAACTGCTTTAGCAGCTGTTTTTGTCTCTGGCCTTGTTTTTATCGCTATCAGCATGTTCAAAATCCGTGAAGCGATTGTCAATGCGATTCCAATGTCGCTTAAACTGGCGATCGGCGGCGGTATTGGTTTATTCCTTGCACTGGTTTCTTTGAAAAATGCCGGCATTATTGTTGATAACCCTGCAACATTGGTTAGTCTGGGTGATTTAAAACAGCCGTCTGTCTTGTTGGCTTTACTTGGCTTCTTGATGGTTGTGGTTATGCATCACTTTAAAGTACGTGGTGCAATCATCATCAGTATTTTGGTGATTACTGCAATTTCAACCCTGCTGGGCTTCAACGAATTTAAAGGTGTTGTGGGTGCTATTCCTTCAATCGCTCCAACATTCATGCAAATGAACTTCGAAGGTCTATTCACCGCAAGTTTGATTGGCGTGATCTTTGTATTCTTCTTGGTCGATTTATTTGATTCTACAGGTACATTGGTCGGTGTATCACACCGTGCAGGTTTATTAAAAGACGGTAAATTACCACGTTTGAAGAAAGCATTATTTGCTGACTCATCTGCAATTGTTGCGGGTGCGGCATTGGGTACGTCATCAACTACGCCTTATATTGAATCATCAGCAGGTGTTGCTGCCGGTGGTCGTACAGGTTTAACTGCAGTTGTAGTTGCTGTATTGTTTATTTTGGCATTGTTCTTAGCACCACTTGCTCAGTCAGTACCAGGTTTTGCAACTGCGCCAGCATTGTTGTTTGTCGGTGTGTTGATGATTCAAGGTATCGTTCATATTGAGTGGGATGATATTACTGAAGCAGTCCCTGCATTCTTGACAATTGTATTTATGCCGTTTACCTATTCAATTGCAGACGGTATTGCAATGGGCTTCATTAGCTATGCATTGGTTAAATTGCTTACAGGTAAGGCGAAAACTGTACCATATATGGTCTGGATTATTGCTGCACTTTGGGCATTAAAATTTGCTGCATTTGGCGGTTAATACTGTCAAATAGCGAAAGGGTGTAAACTCAGTTTGCACCCTTTTTTATTTTTATGAGGATAAAAGATGGATCAACTTGAGCTGATTCGCGCTTTGCCAAAAGCAGAGCTACATGTGCATATTGAAGGGACATTTGAGCCTGAACTCATGTTTGCAATTGCCCAACGCAACAATATTGCAATTCCTTATCAGTCAGTCAAAGAATTAAAAGAAGCGTATAACTTTCATAATTTACAGTCTTTTTTAGACATTTATTATGCAGGTGCAAATGTACTGATTCATGAGCAAGATTTTTATGATTTAGCATGGGCATATTTAGAAAAATGTGCAGAAGATCATGTGGTTCATACTGAAATGTTCTTCGACCCACAAACTCATACAGATCGTGGCGTTGCTTTTGAAACTGTTTTGAATGGCTTACAACGCGCTTGTAATGATGCCAAAGTAAAACTGGGCATTAGCTCACATCTGATTATGTGTTTCTTACGTCATTTATCTGAAGATGCAGCATTTTCAACTCTAGAACAGGCTTTGCCATATAAAGATCAAATTATTGGTGTCGGTTTAGATTCGAGTGAAGTGGGGCATCCGCCATCAAAATTTGAACGTGTTTTTGCCAAAGCACGTGAAGCAGGTTTTCTTATTGTTGCGCATGCAGGGGAAGAAGGTCCAGCAGAATACGTATGGGAAGCCTTGGATCTACTGAAAGTAAATCGTGTTGACCATGGTGTACGTTCAGAAGAAGATCCTGCTTTGATGCAACGTTTAATTGCAGAAAAAATGCCATTAACAGTTTGCCCGCTGAGTAATTTAAAACTTTGTGTTGTGAATGATATGGCTGATCATAATATTCGCCGACTATTGCAACAAGGTGTGCATGTGACCGTCAATTCAGATGATCCATCTTATTTTGGTGGCTATATGAATGATAACTTTATTGCGATCACCAAAGCACTTGATTTAAGCAATGCAGAGTTAAAGCAACTGGCAATTAACTCTTTTGAAGCATCATTTATTTCAGATGCGGAAAAACAAACTTGGATTAAAAAGATTGAAGCGTTGAATTAATAATCAGCGTATAATCTCAGGCAGTGAATATTCACTGCCTTTTTTATGTTTAAATCATGCTTTTCTCTCATTCAAATCGCTCTATATTTGCCTCATCGATTACATTTTTAGCCGCAGTATTGATTTCATCCGCTGCTAGTGCAGATAAATCAAGTTTAAGTCAGCGTATGCTAAAGCCCGTGATTGAATATCAATGCTCGCAAGAGTTAAATAGTTCTAAAATTTGGAAAGGTGCTGCGTTGTTTATGAGTGCTCAACAGAAAAAAGACAATCAAGCTGCGATTTGTCAGTGCGTGAGTGAGCATGCTATGGATGATATCGGTGCGAAAGATCTGATGACTGCTGCAGTGAATGAAACTGAAAAGAATAAACTGATTTCTAAAGCGGTTTTGAATAGTATGCGAGGTTGTGCTCAGCAAGTACTGAATTAAAAGATAATGCTTAAAATAAAAGCCACATGATGTGGCTTTTATTTTGTCTCTATTTAAGTTTTGGTTGTTGTGTCATGCTTTTGAGCACATGGTCTTTATCTATAAAATGATGTTTCAGCGCTGCCAAAATATGACCCACTAAGAGAAAGCCTGCTGCCCAAGAAATCCAAATATGTAATGGTTTCACGATGGCTAATAATTCAGAATTATCTTGTACCAAGCGTGGTATTTCAAAAAAATACAATACGGGAGCAGGGTGACCTGCACTCCAACTGAATAAGCAACCTGTGATCGGCAAAGCCAGTAGTACAAAATACAGTGCTAAATGACCCAAATGTGCCAAGGTTTTCATGCCGGAGGACATGTTGTCAGGTAAATCTGGAGCGGGGTGGGTATAGCGCCAAAAGATTCGTATCACCACCAAAAAAATAATCGTAGTCGCAATATTTTTATGGAGGGTAATGACTTGCCCTTTAAAGCTGCCATCGACGTCATAACTCAGAAAATTACCACTATAAAAGCCAATTAACCATGCCACGATGAATATGATCGCCATCAGCCAATGTAAGACCTGAGCTGTTCGAGTGTAGTATTGTGTGTTATTGCTCATGTTGATTATTTAAGCGTCTAATCTTATGCAGATTCTAATACAGACCACAAAAATATGCGTCGTTTAAAATCGGGACACTGTGTTGTGAATATGCAACACAGGCTTTGATGATTAACTACACAACTACCGAATTTATTTTAAATAGTCATATCAGATGGTGTGTGATTTGGGGCACAATATGCGCGTTAATTAACAGAACAAAGGAAATATTCGTGAAAAAATTAGTTGCTGTTCTAGCGCCATTAGCGCTTGTACTTTCTGCATGTGCTGCGACTGGTACAACAGGTACAAGTACATCTACAGGTACAACTTCAGCAAACAGCTTGGCAATGATGGCTGTTAAAGTAGGTGTTCAAGCAAAATGCGTGACTGAGCTAAATAACAACAGCTACTGGAAAACAGGTTCAAAACTATTAACAGAAACTCAAAAATCTGAACTACAAACTGAAGTGTGTTCATGTGTAGGCGAGAAAGCGACAACTAGCGTGACTGCAACGGATTTGGTTGTAGCAGCAATGGATAAAACTTCACAAGCTAATCTTGCGGCTAAAATCGTGACAAATACTTTAAATGCTTGCGTGATCGAAACATTTAAAAACTAAGATTTAGAACATTTTATACGACCCAAACAGTGGTTTTGCTGAGTATCAGTAAATCCAAATTAAGGGTCGTATTTTATTTTGAGTGAGAGATATATGAAAATTGCTGGTGCAGATGAAGCGGGTCGCGGTCCATTGGTGGGTTCGGTTGTTGCGGCAGCTGTCATTTTAGATCCAAATAACCCGATTGAAGGTTTAAACGATTCTAAAAAACTCACTGAAAAAAAACGTGAAAAGTTATTTATTGAGATTCAAGAAAAAGCCTTGGCTTGGGCGATTGCTGAAAGTTCTGCACAAGAAATTGATGAGATCAATATTTTGCAAGCATCATTACTTGCAATGCGTCGTGCAGTGGAAAAACTCAATGTACAGCCAGAACACGTGTTGGTCGATGGTAATAAAGTCCCAACCGGTTTAGCAATGAGCTGTGATGCAATCGTGGGCGGTGATGCGATTCATCCAGAGATTTCGGCTGCGAGTATTTTGGCAAAAGTGACTCGAGACCACGAAATGGTTGAACTGGATGCAAAATATCCACAGTATGGTTTTGCGAAACACAAGGGCTATCCAACCAAAGCGCACTTCGAAGCGATTGCACAGTATGGGGTGATTGATGAACATCGCCGCAGTTTTGGCCCCGTACGTAAAGTTCTAGAAGGGCAGTAATTAAGCTCAGTTGAACTTATATAGTAAACGCATGTTCTAGATAAATTTAAAGCGGCCTAATGAGCCGCTTTATCATTTAACAACTTAAATCTTAGCGATTATAGTTGTTTTGTGAATAATCAGTTTCTTCAAAAGATGGCTGATATTCTTGATCAATGTTTTGGAGATGTTCGTGCATTGCGCGTTCATGTTGAATTCGTTGGTAAATTTCTTCACGATGAACAGATACTTCTTTTGGAGCATTCACGCCAATACGAACCTGATTACCTTTAACACCAAGTACAGTCACGCTAACTTGGTCTCCAATCATTAATGTTTCTCCGACACGACGAGTCAGAATCAGCATGTTTCTCTCCTTGCAAAATGCAAAACCTGCAAATGATCTGTTATGTAAAATTCATAACTTGTAAAAGCAAAAAAATTTAGCAGTGCATCTGAAACAATCATTGTGACAGTCGCAAACTGAGTAAATTTTAAAATCCTCAGGTTTAATATAACAGAGCCACTATAAAAAAAACTATAGTGGCTCTGAATTTTTACGATGTTTTTCAAAATCTGTCTAACAATGACAAATTTTGACACACAGCAAGGTTAATTAAGCACGCGCGCTTGATTCACCTGTTTCACGATCTAGACCGAATGCAGTGTGTAGAGCACGTACAGCAAGCTCTAAGTATTTCTCATCGATAATCACTGAAATTTTGATTTCAGAAGTCGAGATCATCAAAATGTTAATGCCTTCTTTTGCAAGAGCAGTAAACATTTTGCTTGCTACACCAGCGTGTGAACGCATACCAACACCAACAATCGATACTTTAACGATGTCTGCGCGAGTTGCAACTTCACGTGCACCAATTTCTTGTGCAGTCGCTTCAAGAATAGCTTTCGCTTTTGGTAATTCACCACGGTTAACTGTAAAAGTGAAATCAGTTGTACCGTCTTCTTCCACGTTTTGGATAATCATATCCACTTCAACATTGGCATCACCAATTGGTGAAAGGATGTTTGAAGCGATACCTGGTTTATCCGGTACACCAAGAATAGTTAATTTAGCTTCATCACGGTTGAACGCGATACCTGAGATGATTGGTTGTTCCATGTTGTCTTCCGCTTCAGTGGTGATTAGTGTCCCGACGTTTTGTTTAAAGTTTTCGTCGAATGCGCCATCATCGTCATTATCAAAACTTGATAATACGCGTAAAGGCACTTGGTATTTACCGGCAAATTCTACAGAGCGAATTTGAAGGACTTTAGAACCAAGTGATGCCATTTCAAGCATTTCTTCAAAAGAAATACGATCAACTTTTTTCGCTTTTGGAGCGACACGAGGGTCAGTGGTGTAAACACCATCAACGTCTGTGTAAATCTGACATTCGTCAGCTTTAAGTGCAGCAGCCAATGCAACACCTGAAGTGTCAGAACCACCACGACCTAGAGTCGTTGTGTTACCTTCAGCATCAAAGCCTTGGAAACCTGCCACAACAATGACACGTCCAGCGTCAAGGTTTGAAGTCAATACATCTGTATCAATCGCTTCAATACGCGCCTTGGTAAATGCGCTGTCGGTTTTAATACCAACTTGACGACCTGTAAGTGATTTAGCTTCAACACCAATAGAGTTAAGTGCCATTGCTAACATAGAAATCGTTACCTGTTCACCCGTAGACACCATTTGGTCTAATTCGCGTGGATCAGGTGTTTCGGTAATGGCTTTCGCTAAAGCAAGTAGACGATTGGTTTCGCCACTCATTGCAGATACAACAACCACAACTTTGTGACCGTGATCATGCCAACGCTTTACACGACGAGCAACATTTAAAATGCGCTCTGGAGTACCCATTGAGGTACCGCCATATTTTTGAACGATTAATGCCATAACTATCCTTACCAAGTAAATAAGTCTAAAGACTTAAAGCACTTACACATATTTTAAGACCGCACTTCGGCGCGATTTTAATATACCACGTAGCTTATGAACTCCAAGGTAGGAGGAGTTCAAATAGATACTTTGTGTCTGCAGGGGATTCACATGAACCCAGCCTTTTAGACTCCATTTTCATCATTTAGCCAGAGGTTGAATATTGGTTTCAACATGATGATTGAGTTTGCGCTTTCACGCATCAACAGTGTTTAAGCAGGATCCAGCATTAAAAAACACACTGCTTAAACCTGTTGATTTGCTCAAAGGAGGTGAGTCACTTTGAGCTATAGGACTTTTGGTCTTATTTTGCAGCTAACCATGCAACGAGGTCAGTCATTACCGCTTCAAGTTTGTCGCTATAAGGCGCACCACCTTGAGCCATATCAGGTTTACCACCACCTTTACCGCCAAGTTCTTGACCAAGGTGTTTGATGATGTCACCTGCTTTTACAGCAGCAGTGTATTCTTTAGCAACCGAAGCAATGAGGCTCACTTTGTCGGCATCAACCGCTGCGATCACGATCACAGCATTGTCTAACTTAGATTTCACACCGTCGTGCAAGTTGCGAAGTGATTTCGCATCTACACCTTGAACCGTGGTGATTAATGTTTTGCGGCCAGCAATCTCTTGAACTTGACTCAATAACTCAGCGGCTTGGAAGCTCGCTAGTTTTTGGTTTAATTGTTCAATTTGCTTTTGCAAGCTAGATGCTGTGTGAGATAAAGCTTCAACTTTTTCTAAAGTTTGATCTTTTTGCGCTTTCAGCAAGTCATTAATTGCATGAATGTCACGATCAGCTTTTTGCGCAGCTTCAACTGCCTTAGTACCAGTAACGGCTTCAATACGACGTACGCCTGCTGCAACACCACCTTCAGAAGTGATCTTGAATAGGCCGATGTCGCCTGTGCGTTTTACGTGAATACCACCACAAAGCTCGATAGAGAAATTTTTCTCATCTTTGGTTGTACCCATAGACAATACACGTACTTCGTCACCGTATTTCTCACCGAACAACATCATTGCGCCTTTTTCTTTGGCCGCATCGATGTCTAAAAGTTCAGTTGAAACAGCAGTGTTGGCAATCACTTCGGCATTGACAATGCGTTCAATTTCTTGAAGCTGTTCAAATGAAACAGGCTGATCATTGGCAAAGTCAAAACGTAAAAGTTCGCTGGCAACCAATGAGCCTTTTTGCTGTACGTGCGTACCCAAAACTTGGCGCAGCGCTGCATGCAACAGGTGAGTCGCAGAGTGGTTGCGCGATGTTGCTGCACGGATATCTGCTTTAACAATCGCTTCAACCGCTTGAGCCGCTTTTAAGTTACCCATGGTCACGATGCCTTGGTGTACAAATGCGCCGCCTGATTTTTTGGTGTCTTGAACTTCAAAAATACCAGTTTCGTTTTTGAAGATACCTGTATCGCCAACTTGACCGCCACTTTCTGCATAGAACGGAGTTTGGTTTAGAACGATTAGTGCTTCATCGCCCTCAAAAACTTCATCAACTTGTTCGCCGTCTTTGTAGATTGCAACAATTTGACCTTGGCCTTGAGTTGCGTCATAGCCGTCAAATTGAGTCTCGCCTTCAACTTTCACAATTGAGTTGTAGTCGACAGCAAATTTACCAGCATCACGTGCACGTTGACGTTGAGCCGCCATTTCGACTTCGAAACTAGCTTCGTCAATGGTTAAATCACGTTCACGTGCAATGTCTGCTGTTAAGTCAGTCGGGAAGCCGTAAGTATCGTAAAGTTTAAATACAGTTTCGCCTGGAATCACTGAACCTTTAAGTTGAGCCAATTCGCCTTCAAGCAATTTCAAACCTTGCTCTAAAGTTTTTGCGAATTGTTCTTCTTCTTTCAAAAGTTGTGCTTCGATACGTGCTTGCTGTGCAGCAAGCTCAGGATAAGCAGCGCCCATCACGTCGATCAGCGGCTGCAACATTTTATGGAAGAATGAACCTGTTGCACCCAATTTGTTACCATGACGTACTGCACGACGGATAATACGGCGAAGTACATAGCCACGGCCTTCGTTAGACGGGTTAACACCGTCTGCAATCAAGAAGCAGCAAGAACGTGCATGGTCAGCCACAACTTTAAGTGAAGCAGGGTATTCAACTGGTTTGTTTTCTGCTTGTGCTTTTGCTTCAAGTTCAGTGGTATCTAAACCAATGATTTCAGCAGCAGCTTTAAGTAGGTTTTGGAAGAGGTCAATTTCGTAGTTTGAGTTTACATGCTGTAAAACTGCAGAAATACGCTCAAGGCCCATACCTGTATCTACAGAAGGTGCTGGAAGTTCATGCAGAACACCATCAGCAGTACGGTTGAACTGCATGAATACGTTGTTCCAAATTTCGATGAAACGATCGCCATCTTCTTCAGGAGTGCCCGGTAAGCCGCCCCAAATGTGGTCACCATGGTCAAAGAAGATTTCAGAACATGGACCGCAAGGACCTGTATCGCCCATTGCCCAGAAGTTATCTGAAGCGTATTTTTCGCCTTTGTTGTCACCAATACGGATAATGCGTGAAGCGTCTAAACCAATTTCTTTGTTCCAGATATCAAATGCTTCGTCATCTGTATGGTAAACAGTGGCATAAAGTTTATCTTTTGGCAGACCTAACCATTTTTTGTTGGTTAAGAAATCCCAAGCAAATGTGATGGCATCACGTTTGAAGTAGTCACCAAATGAGAAGTTACCCAACATTTCAAAGAATGTGTGGTGACGCGCAGTATAGCCAACGTTGTCTAAGTCGTTGTGTTTACCACCGGCACGGACACATTTTTGTGAAGAAGTTGCACGAACGTAGTCACGTTTTTCAAGACCAAGGAAGCAGTCTTTAAACTGGTTCATACCAGCATTTGTGAACAATAGTGTTGGGTCGTTGGCAGGTACCAGAGAACTCGACGCGACACGTGTATGCCCTTGCGATTCAAAGTAGCTTAAAAAAGCTTCGCGAATTTCAGCTGATGTCATAAAACGAGTACTCACAACCAAGTCTCTCCTAATTTCGATTTGGTAATAGCATATCAAGCAAGTCTTACAAAATTTTAAAGCTGGCTTGAGATGCTGACATAAAATTTAAAAACGCTAAATTATAACGGAAAAAGGTGTAGTGACCAATGATTTTCGGCTATCTCTATGACTTTTTATATGTTTTAAATTTAGCACCTATATTTTTAGATTTTTAAACCTTTGGAACGCTGAAAGTATTTATTGATTAATCTAGTGAGCACTGTTTTCGGCGTTTTATTTATATGTCTTGGAAAGTTTTCAATGTTCAAATTCAGCACGTTGATAAATGCTCTACGTGAAGGTGCTTTGCATTTATATTTTTCAGTTCATTGGGGAAAGTGCATGTTTACATCCAATTTAATCATAGTGTTTGGACTTGATCTTGGTGCTGTACATTTTCAGTGAAGCTAATATTTAGATCTAAACAGGCGCTAACGCTTTATAAAAATATAGCCCAATAAGCATTAAACGAATAAATGATAACGTTTTCATGTTGAAATCCATTAACATATAGATGCTTTATTTTTGTTTCAAAACGAAGGATTGGTCATGCAGCGAGTGGCAATTAATGGATTTGGTCGAATCGGACGCAATGTATTACGCGCATGGTTTGAAAATCCAAAAGAATTTCATTATGAAATTGTTGCCATAAATGATGTCGCTGATGTGGAAACCATGGTGCATTTGTTTAAATACGACACCACGCATGGTCGTTTTGCAGGCCAAGTCGAAATTCTTGAACAAGATGGCGCTATTTTTCTAGACATCTCTTGTGCCCAAGCACATCTCAAAGTGCAAGTGTTGAATGAGCCACAGCCGAGTCTTTTGCCGTGGCAACGACTGAATGTCGATGTGGTACTCGAATGCACAGGTTTATTTCGATCAAGAGAGGCAGCCACACAGCATATTGGTGCAGGTGCCAAACGTGTGATAATTGGTGCGGCGCCGTTTGACAGTGTTGATGCTGCGATTGTGTATGGTGTTAATCATCATGAAGTCAAAGCGACGGATCAAATTATTTCGAGTGTGTCGTGTACCACGCAGGCTTTGGTGCCTTTAGTCAAAATTATTGATGATGCCTTTGGTATAGACACAGCACTCATGACAGAAATTCATGCTGTGACTGCGGATCAGTCTGTATTGGATCATGCACATCGTGACTTACGTCGTGCGCGAGCTTCAGGTCAAAATATTATTCCAACGACCTCTTCAGCTCTGGGTGCGTTGAAACGGGTCATGCCGAAAATGGAAGATCGAATCGATGGCTATTCGATTCGTGTGCCGACTATCAATGTTGCTGCAATCGATTTAAGTTTTGTGTCTCAATCAGTTATCACCAAGCATGAGTTAAATGCAGTGTTAAGCAAAGCTGCACGTTTTGATTATCATGAAATTATGTCAGTAACCGATGAGCCCTTGGTCTCAAGTGATTTTAATCATTCACCTTATTCATTGATTGTCGATTTGAATCAAACCATGGTGGTAGGAAAGCAAGCAAAAGTTTTCGCATGGTATGACAATGAATGGGGCTATGCGAACCGCTTGCTCGATTTATGTGAAAGTTTTCACTCTTTATAAAAATTCAAACTTATCCAATATAGAAAACATCTACTAGCTTGTAGGTGTTTTTTTATTTTCTAAAATTAGATGAAAAATCATGCGTAATGACGTTGATGTATCTCGAAAATATTGAAAAACTTTAAAAAATATTCAAGCACAGCCGATTTATTGTTTAAGATGAAAGTCAAAGAAATATATAAAGAGTATTGAGCATGATGTTGATGTTACTTTGGGGATTTATTTTATTATTGGCGCTGGCGGTTATTTTTTTAATTTGGCTACAGTTTAATCGTGACGTATCGCAATCTACCGCGCATGAAACCTTGCCACTCGAGGAAAAAGTGGTGCTTCTAGAAGCGAACTTGAAAAAGACCTTGGAAATTATGCAAGACCTTGCAAAGAAAATGCATATCCAGCAAGAAGTTTTAGATCAGACCACTCACAAATTACAGCAAGTTGAATTGCAAAATGCAGAGTTGGTGAACCTTTTGGCAAAAGTGATCAAGACAGACCAAAGCTAATCAAAAAAATACAAAAGACTGCCCACACCTCGATATCTGCATGAAGCATGTGATCTCAAGGTATGGGTATTTTTTATCCAATAAGATGATTCCTACTATTCATCATCATTGGGTTTAAATCGTAGTTCTTTCGTTATTCAAAACATGATCGCGTATTACTTAGTTAAATCAAAATTTGTCTTAATACTGCTGCTGAAAGCATGCTAATCACAACGGTAGGCAATAACGAAAAACGTGATGCTGCAAATAGGGTAATAGCCATCGCGATCAGATCAGCAGGATTATCTTTAACAAAATAAGGTGCGATCACTGAGATCAACACACAACCGGGAACAACTTCCATAATTTGACGTTGTTTGTTGGTGAGGCTACGGTTTTTCAGTAACACATAACCCAAGATACGGGTCAGGTAAGTGGTTAAGGCTATAAATAGAATCGCGATCAGGGTGCTAGTGTGGATCATGCATCATCTCCAATTAGGAAAAATGCAGAAGCAATGCCAGTAACTGCGCCAATCGGAACATACCAGCCCGCAGGGAGATACAAATAAGCCAAAGATGCGGCAATCAAACTGACCAGCCATGGACGCGCCGCTTTAAAGCCTTTCCACATGCCACGCAGTAAAACAAGAAATACAGCAGGGAAGGCCATATCAAAACCAAGTCGACTAATATCGCCAAGTATCGGCCCGATCATTGCCCCTAGCGTGGTAAAGCCAACCCACATCAAATATAGAGCACAGCATAAGCCTGCATAGAACATCAAACTAAAGGCGCGCTGAATTCCCAAAACATTAGATTTTTTTTGCGCATCAGCCAAACCCACAGCCCAACTTTCATCGCACATAAAAAATAAAGCGGTATAAACCTTACGATTCGGTAGATGTCGTAAATACGGGACAAGGCTAGCCCCCATTAATAGGTGCCGACTATTCACTAAAAACGTAATAAACATCAGCATGAGAATATTAGGAGGATTGGTCCAAACTTCCAAAATGGCAAATTCAGAACCACCTGCAAAGTTAAGACCAGTCAAAAGCGGTACTTCTAAACTAGAAAAGCCTTTATGTGTTGCCTGAGCACCCAAAACTAATGCAAAAGGAATAATGCCTAGCAGCATTGGAATAGATGTTTTTAGACCTCGTTTAAACTCAATAGAATGCTGTGAGTGGGTGTGATTGAGTGTACTTTGTCTAAACATCAACATGACGTTTTCCATGAAGCGAGATCGAAAGCAATATTTTATGGATATCTGAGCAGCATTTGGCAGCTATTTTATGGAAGATTGCTTTTATTGTGCAATGAAATTGCTAAAATAAAGATTATTGTGAAATTTAGTGCCTTTATTGATGGATCAGATAGATAAACGCATTTTGCAAGCATTACAGCAAAATGGAAAACTACAAAATAATGAATTGGCCCAACTAGTTGGTTTATCACCTTCGCCGTGTTTGAGACGGGTTAAGCAACTAGAAGATGAAGGCTATATTGAGAAATATGTGGCTTTACTGAATCAGTCAAAATTGAATTTAAGTTTAACGGTATTTGCGCGGATTTGGCTAAAAGGTCAAGATGCAAAAACCGTGAATGATTTTGTCGCAGCGATTCAAACGATGCCTGAGGTGATTGAATGTCAACTCATGGCAGGAGATTGTGACTTTTTCTTACGTATCGTCGTGGCAGATTTAGAAGCCTATCGAAAGTTTCAGATTCATCATTTAACGCAGATCGCCAGTGTGCAAAATGTAAAAACAGAGATACCGTTACAGGCTGTTAAACTAACCACAGCGCTTCCTTTGGATTGATGTTCGAGTCTTAAATTAAGTTGTTGAGCCTGATCATATTTATAACTTTGTTTAAAACTTCATCTATAGAAAGTAGGACGCTTATTATTTTTTATCAAATGGTTAAAAAAATAACGTTCACAGAATTTTAAAATATAAGCATAAACATGGATTTAGTTGTAAAAGTTAAAGCTGTAGATGAAGTAATGAATGCTGAAGCATCTTTTATGAAAAAGTCGTGTGCAAGCGTAAAACTATCGTGCTAAACTAGGAGAAATCGGGTGTGCTCCCGATTTTTTTATGCGGATTTGTTCCGCGCTGACAAGAATTTAGGTTTACAACATGCCCATTTCAGAGACATGGTTATTACCTGATGGTGTAGCTGATGTACTGCCAGAACAGGCGCAAGTGATTGAATCTTTGCGTCGTGAAGCATTAGATTTCCTCGCATCTCGAGGTTATCAGTTGGTGTACACGCCATTCATTGAATACATCGAATCTCTATCTTCTCTTTCAGAATCGAATCAAGATTTAGACTTAGCCACTTTTAAAGTGATCGATCAACTTTCAGGTCGTTTGCTTGGTGTGCGTGCCGATATGACACCACAAGTGGCTCGTATTGATGCGCATGTACATCCTGTCGAAGGTGTAGTTCGTTATTGCTACGCTGGTACAGTACTACATACTAAACCACAGGGTTTTAATACCACACGTGCACCTTTACAGTTAGGTGCAGAATTATTTGGTTCAGACAGCATTGATGCTGACGTTGAACTGATTGATGTCATGATCAACTTGCTTGCTAAAGCAGGTCATGCAGATGGTATCCATCTTGATTTAGGGCATGTCGGTTTATTCCGCAGCATGGTAAAACAAGCTGGCTTGAGCAAAGCGGTTGAACGTCAGTTATCTGACTTGTATCAACGTAAAGCGCTACCTGAACTTGCTGAATTCACACAAAGCATTCCAAATGGTGCTGACTTCTATACATTAGGTCGTTTTGCAAGTGACTTAGATGCATTGCAAGCCAATTTAACGGCTGATGTATTGGCAAATGAAGCATTTAAACTGGCTTTTGATGCAGTGAAATCGACTCAAGCGGCAATCCAAGCCCGTTGGCCTGATCTACACATTGGTATCGATGTGGTTGAACTTCGTTCATATCACTATCACACTGGTTTAATGTATGCCGTATATGCGCCAAACCGCGCTGCGCCATTGGCTCAAGGCGGCCGTTATGACGGTATTGGTGAACACTTCGGCCGTGCGCGCCCAGCAACAGGTTTCTCTTGTGACTTATATGCATTAACTGCAGGTCAAGTTCAGAAAAGCCAATTTTTGGTTGCACCAAAAGGCATCGAAGCAGATTTATTAAAGGCAATTGAGGCAGCACGTACCGAAGGGTTCAGTGTGGTTCAATTGTTAGGTAATGATGATTTAAGCTCTGCACCATATGCAACGCACCAGTTGGTGAATGCAAATGGCGAGTGGACAATCAAACAAATTTAATCGCGGATGTGCCTGCGGGCACACACGTTTTTTCCAATTTTAACAGCATGATGCAATGAGGCTATTATGGGCAAGAATGTTGTGGTACTTGGTACCCAATGGGGCGACGAAGGTAAAGGTAAGATCGTCGACCTGCTCACAGATCAAGCGGCTGCGGTAGTTCGCTATCAAGGCGGACACAACGCAGGTCATACACTTGTGGTTGGTGGTAAGAAAACTGTATTACACCTCATTCCATCTGGTATTTTACGTGACAACGTATTGTGCTTAATTGGTAATGGTGTTGTTTTATCACCTGAAGCTTTAATCCATGAAATGGAAGTTTTAGAAAAAGAAGGCGTGCCTGTACGTGAACGTCTACGTATTTCTCCAAACTGTCCGTTGATCCTTCCACACCATATCGCACTTGACCAAGCACGTGAGAAAAAACGTGGCAATGCGAAAATTGGTACTACAGGTCGTGGTATCGGTCCTGCATACGAAGACAAAGTGGCTCGTCGTGCAATCCGTGTTGCTGACTTGGTTCGTGGTGGTGCTCATCTTAAAGCTCAACTTGAAGAGCTTCTTGAATACCATAACTTCCAATTGACTCAATTCTTCGGTGTTGAAGCCGTTAAAGTTGAAGATGTGATCGCTCTATGTGACGAATGGCGTAAAGTCATCGAACCTATGGTGATGGACGTGACTGGTGAACTTCATGCTTACCGTAAAGCAGGTAAGAAAATCATGTTTGAAGGCGCGCAAGGTTCACTTCTTGACGTTGACCACGGTACATATCCGTATGTTACATCTTCAAATACAACTGCTGGTGGCGTAAGCTCAGGTTCAGGTCTTGGTCCATTACACCTTGACTATGTATTGGGTATTACTAAAGCGTACACAACTCGTGTAGGTGCTGGTCCGTTCCCAACTGAACTTGTTTATGATGCTGCTAACGATGTTGGTGATGCAATCGGTAAACACTTGGGTACTGTCGGTTCTGAGTTTGGTGCGTCTACTGGCCGTCAACGTCGTTGTGGCTGGTTCGATGCTGAAATTCTACGTCGCTCAGTAGAAGTAAACTCACTTTCTGGTATTTGCTTAACTAAACTAGACGTTCTAGATGGTTTAGAAGAAGTGAAAATCTGTGTAGGTTACGAAGCAGCTGATTCTGGTTGTGTAGGTTCTTCTGATGCGCTTGCATTTGAAACTTTAAAACCGATCTACGAAACTATGCCAGGTTGGTCTGAGTCTACTTTCGGTGCGAAATCACTAGATCAATTGCCACAAAATGCAATTAACTATGTGAAACGTTTAGAGCAATTGATTGAATGTCCAATCGACATCATTTCAACAGGTCCAGACCGTGATGAAACAATCGTATTACGTCATCCATTCGACGCATAATGTGCTGTTGAATTAAGATGTCAAAAGCCTCGCGAAAGCGGGGCTTTTTTTATAGGGCGAAGAATAAAAATTCAAAAACCGACAGGTATTATTAACTGATAAACGCAGTAACATCCGAAGTGCCATTTGATTCAAATAAAAGAATGATACGCGGTAAGGTCATCCGCAAGTGTTTGAGACAGGACAACTTTTAATTAAAAATGTTATTGCAATACTGTGAATAATTTGACACTAGTGAACGAGTTTTGTCGGTGAGGTGCATTGCACCGCAAGATGGTTTCCTTGCGAAGCACGCTTCTCATTTTGCCAAATGAGAAACAACGTTTCGTAAGAGGTACCTCCAGCCGAAGGTTAATCCCTTTATTTAAGCCCTAGATGTAAGACTCCGTCGTATACTTAAAAGTATTTAAAAAATGTGAAATTATTTTTACGGGGTAACATCAGATATTAAATTTAAATAATGGAAAAATAAAGATTTTGAAAAAAATAAGCATAAAAATATTGAGTCAGTCAATTTTTTGTATATATTTGACACTCTTTATAAATAACTAGAGATCATGATGAATTATAAAAAATCTTTGGCATGCTTTGCCGTAGCAGCTTCTTTATCAGGTTGTACCACGATTGCTGATCTTGCAGGTGCCGATTCTGCATCATTGAACTTACAGGCAACTCAGTCTTATAACGCAATGCTGAAAGACGCACAGACCAAACAAGTGCTCGATACCAAGTCTGCGACTTATCAAAAAGTAAACCGTGTTTTCTGGAAAATGAAACCATTTGCAGATCAAATGAACCAGACAGGGCAGGCATTTGATTGGAAAGTGGCCGTTATTAAATCTAAAGAAATTAACGCCTATGTCGCACCCGGTGGCAAAGTTGTTTTCTATACAGGAATCGTCGAAACACTCAAACTCACGGATGATGAAGTCGCGGCAATCATGGGCCACGAAATGGTGCATGCCTTAGAGGAACATGCAAAAAATAAAATTGGTGCTTCTGCACTGACTAATCTTGCAGTGAGTATAGGTTCACAATACGTAGGTAATGCAGCAGGTGGCTATGGTGCAACCTTGCTTGACTTGGGGAGTCAGTTCGGTGTGGGCTTACCGTATTCACGTAATTTGGAAAGTCGCGCGGATAAAGGTGGCCTAGTGATGATGGCAAAAGCTGGATATAACCCAGAAGCAGCGATCTCTTTGTGGAAAAAAATGAATGCGAATGACAACAGTGGCAATGATGCACTGAGCAAATTTATGTCTACACACCCAAGCAATAATGATCGTATTGCTGCCATGCAAAAAATGATGCCAGAAGCGCAGCAATTTTATAAAAATGCGACACCTTCGAGTGTACGTCGTTAATATCTGAGGTTTTCAAGACTAAAGTTGCATTTTAGTACGCTATACACTTTGTGGTGAGTTGCTAAAATGCAATTTGAATTAGGAAGAGAAGTGCAGGATGCAAAAGAATATTTCGACGACCATTTTTTATTCTTTATTATTTGCGATGGGGGGAGCACCCACTATTGCCATGATGATCATTCGTGCTCAAACTCAAGATCCACAATTGATTTATCAAGCCCTGATTGGATTGTCGGTGATTATTGCCTGTATTCTTGTACCTATAGTTTTGATACAAAATGCTGTCCTATTTTTTAAGCGAAAAAATGTGCAGTTAGAAGAAAAAATCAAGCCATTAATGCAAGTTTATTTAGGCTTGAATGTGGTTTGTTTAGTCTATTGGTTGGTTCTTCAATTTTCAGCTTAAAAAAATTACATAAATACTATTATAAGTCGCTATAACTTCGTTTTAAGCTCCAAACCATAAGAATATAATATCCATAAATTCACTTATATTTTAATGGTCTGGAGTATCCTTAATGAAAAAAATAATTCTAACGAGCCTGTGTATGGCCGGTGTAATGACGATTTCGGGCTGTGCGACAGTGGCAGATATGGCAGGAGCGGATACTGCCACATTGAACGCGCAAGCAACACAAAGTTATAACAAAATGGTGACAGATGCGCGTTCTAAAAATCAGCTCGATACCTCTTCGAGTACATATAAGCGCATTAATACTGTATTCCAAAAACTGCGTCCTTATGCAGACCAAATGAACCAAACGGGTCAAGCGTTCCAATGGCAATTGGCAGTCATGAAATCAGACCAAGTCAATGCCTTTGTCGCTCCAGGCGGTAAAGTTGTATTTTATACAGGTATCGTCAATAAACTGAATTTAACTGATGCAGAAATTGCGGCGGTTATGGGACATGAAATGGTCCATGCTCTTGAAGAACATGCAAAAAGTAAATTGGGTGCTCAAGCCTTAACGGATCTTGCGCTGAATATTGGTTTAAGTGCCGCAGGCAATAATGTCGGTCAATTGGGCACTGCTGCTGCGCAGTTAGGTAGTCAAATCGGTATAGGGTTACCGTATTCACGTTCTCTGGAAAGCCGTGCTGACCAAGGTGGTTTAATGTTAATGGCACGTGCAGGTTATAACCCACAAGCGGCGATTACACTTTGGGAAAAAATGAACAAGCTTGAAGGTGCGGGAGGTTCATCATTCCTGTCTACGCATCCATCAAACTCACAACGTATTGAAGCGATGCGTAAAAATCTACCTGCAGCGCAGCAGATTTATAACCAACGTCGTTAATTCATAAGAATTAATTATCCGTTTTAAAAAGCAGGCCGTGGCCTGCTTTTTTGTATTTAATAGTTTGAAAAGTTCTTATATGGCATACCTATATCAGGCGCAATAAAAAAGGCAAAGTAAAAACTTTGCCTTTTGCACTTGAGATCAGAAGATCTTAGTGGTGGTGACCGCCTGCACCGTGTACGTGACCGTGTTCAAGTTCTTCAGCAGAAGCCTCACGGATTTCAACGATTTCAACTTCGAAAGTTAAATCTTGACCAGCAAGTGGAAAGTTCGCATCAACAACAACGTTGTCGCCTTCAACCGCTTTAACTGTCACGATTTGTACGCCGTCATCAGTTTGAGCTTGGAATTGCATACCAGGTTGGATGTTGTCCACGCCTTGGAACATTTGAGCAGGAACTTCTTGAACGAGATCAGGGTTGTATTCGCCATAACCTTCAGCAGCAGGAACAGTTACAGTGAATTTTTCACCAACAGTTTTGCCTAAAAGTGCTTTTTCAAGACCTGGAATGATGTTACCAGCGCCGTGCAAATATGCTAGTGGCTCACCTTGAGATTGGTCGAGAGTTTCACCCTCTGCATTAGTCAATGTGTAGTGGAAAGAAACCACAGAGTTATTTGCAATAGCAGTCATGTTATTGATCCATTCAATTTTTTAAGGGTTACATCATAAAGTGAAATTGCACTTTTGTAGACTAAATTTATCAAAAAAATGCAATTTTTAAATGTTTATGATGCTTTTTTCATTAATCGGGGCAAATCTGTAAATTTCAATGCAATTTAATTTTAGGCGCAATTTTTCGTGTAACAAAATCTTTAGCCGTTAATAGTCCTGCATGTGCATAGCCGTAAATTGTAGCTTGATGCATTCGATACAATGAAACATACATTGATTTGGCAACAAAACCTTGAACATTGACCTGACCTAAAAGCTCACCAACCGCTTTATGTTTACTTAATGAGACTAAAGAACCTTTGTCTGAAAATACGAACATAGGGAGTTGTTGACCACGGATACGCGCCTTTAAGCAATCCACGAGAAATGACGCTTGTTGGCTAGCAACTTGAGCGCGTGGGCCGAGGACAGGCTCATCTGCACGCGGTTGGCAATGTGCACAATCACCAAAGGCGAAAATATCTGGGTGTGCCTTAGTTTGTAGTGTTGCATATACACTTAAACGCCCCATGTGGTCTTTTTCAAAGCCTTCAAGTTTAGAAATTACTTCTGGTGTTTTAATGCCTGCCGCCCAAACTTTTAGTTCGGCTTTAATTTTGCTTCCATCATTAAAATAAACATGTTCAGCATCGACTTTTTCCACACGTTTAGAGGTTAAGACCTCAATTTTCATGCGTTGTAATTGCTGCTGTGCATGCTCGGCCATTTTTTCAGGGAGTGCAGGCAGAATCCGATCAGCACCTTCAATCAAATTGATCTGTACGCTTTGAGGATGAATTTTATTTAAACCATATTTATAAAAATTATTTTTGGCTTCAACCAATTCTGCTGAAAGTTCAACCCCCGTTGCACCTGCGCCAATAATGGCAATTTTCAACTCACGTGCTGTATTGCTATTTTGCGCATCCAAATACAACTGTAAGAGATCTTGTTGGAAGATTTCAGCTTGTTGCAGGCTGTCTAAATAGTGGCAATGTTCATACACGCCTGGTGTATTAAAATCGTTGGAAACTGAGCCTAAAGCAAGAACAAGGGTGTCATAACTCAGTTGCAGTTGTTCTTGAGTAGATTCATATTTACCTTGTTGGACTTTGCTAAGCTGAATGGTTTTTTTCAGTAGGATGAACATTTTCAAACTTAGCCAACACAAATTCATAATGATGCTTCGCAGCATGCGCATAGTAGTTAATTTCTTCTTCACTAACCGACATAGTCCCTGCGGCAATTTCATGTAAAAGGGGTTTCCAGACATGCGTGAGTTTCATATCTACGAGGGTAATGCGCGCTTTCTTTTTTTTTCCCGAGTAAGTCACCGAGTTGCGTAACCAGTTCTAAACCACCGGCACCACCACCGACAATGACAATATGGTGTAACTTGGAGTCATCAGCGTTATTCATTGAATTCCCTATTTTATTATTGTTGAAAAAAAGAAGATGGCACGAGTATGCCATCTTCTTTATTGCACAAATAACGAATTGTCTTACAAGTTACATAATCACATCATTGACCTAAAGGGTAGGTTTTAACTTCTGCTGCATCCGTATTAAAGATGCTAAAAAGGCCTTTGATCCACATCATGAAACGCTCAAAAATATTGGCTTCTTCAATTTGCACGTCATCTTCGATATCAAAGGTATTGATCAGCTGGTTATTTTGATAAACCGTAACGGTGGCTAATTTCATCACTTCAGCCAAAGGCGCAGTGAGTTCTTTTTCATTCACTTCAACACTCAGTTTAGTCTGTGTTTCATGAAGTGGCTCAATGGCTTGAATTTGACCATTGCCGGTATTTAAAAGAATACGTTGCTGTGTGGGATCAAAAGCTTTTAAATCGATGGCATAAGCTTGATCATAAAGCGAAGTTGTAATCAGCTTAGGTTGTTGAGTTTCAACCTTAAACATTTTCAAGGTTGATTTAATCACAGGTAATTCTGCAATTAATTGCTTATCTTTGATTGCAACTTCATTACGTGTATAGGTATAAGCCAAGTTCATGAGGCTGTGTGCTACTTCTGCACGTTTTAAACCACTTTTTGCCCCTAATACCACAACAATCAAACGACGTTCTGGCGCGTCGGGATTTGCGATCAAACGGTTTGCTGTTAAAGCTAAGTTATAACCTGCAGCTTTGGTGAAACCTGTTTTTAAACCATCAACAGTAGGATCTTGTTTTAATAAGATATTTGTTGCACGGTGGAAGCGTTGGTTATAACTGAAACTTTGTTGTTTTGAATAATATAAATAGTCAGGTGTTTCGGTCACTAGCGCTTGCCCTAAACGAGCAAGGTCAGCCGCCGAAGAGTAATGTTCTGGCATGGTAATGCCGGCTGGATTTTGAAAATTAGTGTCATTCATGCCCAAAGCTTTGGCTTCTTTGTTCATGCGTTCAATAAATTTTGGAATATCACCAGAAATGCGTTCAGCTAAGGTTACTGCGGCATCATTGGCAGACATGACCACAAGACCTGCCAAAAGCTGATCAACTGAAATTTGTTCGCCTGCTTTGAGATACATTTGTGATTCATCCCATTGAACCACTTGTACAACTGGGGTTGCGGTTAGGATTTCATTTTTCTTTAATTGACCTGCTTTAATTTCCTTTAGAGCAATATAAGCTACCATCATTTTGGTAAGTGAAGCAGGGGCACGCTGAACATGGCTATTATGTTCTGCAATCACCTGACCCGACTGAGGGTCTAAAATGGTCCAAGCTTCAGCTTCAACGGTTTCAGGGACAATATTTAAAAGGGCAGCATTTGCTATCGTGGAGCATAGAAAACTAAGCAGCGCGATGAGGTAGATCACGTGTTTCAATGAGGTTCCTTAACCAACCATTCCGTTGGTGGTAAAACGAAAAAATTTTTAGGCATGCTATGCCTTTTTTTTTCTGCTGACTAGTCATAATTGTAGACAATTGCGACAGTTCCGCATTCCGTTGTAAAAAATGTTAATCTAATTGATAAGTTATCTTTTATTTATTTTATATCGCCCATTATGTTGCATTATCAAATCGAATTTGACGATTATCGTCAGCATCTAGTCCATGTCACTGCACGTTTCTTGGCAAATCCTACACAGGTGCTTTCGTTGCCTACTTGGATTCCCGGAAGTTACTTAATCCGTGAATTTTCGAAGCATATCGAAGCCGTTCGAGCATATGATGAAGATGGGCGTTTGTTACAAATTGAGAAATTTGAAAAAAATAAATGGCGTTTATTCAATACAGATCATGAGTTGATCACGGTTGAATATGATGTATATGCCTTTGACTTGTCGGTCCGTGGTGCTTATGTCGATCAAAGCCGTTTATATGTCAATCCAGCTTGCGCATGTTTAGGTTTAGTTGACCAAGAAGATACAGCCATTGAGGTTGAAGTTTTCTTGCCACCAGAGTTAAAGCATTTCCAACTTGCGACTGGATTGAAGTCAAAAAGTTTAGTGAAAGGTCGTTATACCTTATATGCAGATAACTATGCTCAGCTGATTGATGCACCGTTTGAACTGGCGGATCAAACCCGTTTCAGTTTTGAAGCCAACGGCATTCCGCATGAGTTTGTGGTGTCGGGCAAACATGCCATGAACGCGCAGCGTATGCAGCAAGACATCGAAAAAATTTGTTCGACTGAAATTTCAATGTTTGGTTCGGCGCCATTTAAAGACTATACCTTTATGACCATGGCAACGGCCAATAGCTATGGTGGTTTAGAGCATCCAAACAGTACGAGTTTAATTAGCCCGCGTGATGATTTGCCAAAAGCCAATGAACCTGTAGAACCATCGGCAGATTATCAACGTTTCTTAGGGTTATGCAGCCATGAATATTTCCACTCATGGTTGGTAAAATTTATCCGTCCAGAAAACTTTGTGAATTATGACCTCAACAAAGAAGGCTATACCTCTTTGCTTTGGATTTTTGAAGGTTTTACATCGTATTATGATGATTTGATCTTGCTGCGTAGCGGTGTGATCAATCAGGATTCTTATATCAAGCTTTTAAAAGCACAAATAGATCGCTATTTGCAAAATCCGGGTCGTGAGATTCAAACTGTGGCTGAATCAAGCTTTGATGCATGGGTGAAATTCTACCGTCAGGATGAAAACTCAAATAACGCAGGTACAAGTTACTACAACAAAGGTTGCCTCGTTGCATTGTGTTTAGATCTAGGCTTACGCCTGCGCGGTTCTAGCCTTGATGCCTTAATGCGTAAGCTATATGAAAATGCGCAAAATGGCATTCAAGTCAATGAACGGACTATTTTCAATTTATGTAATGAATTAACAGGTGATGATTGGTTAGAACAAATCAATCACTTGATTAATACTACAGATGAATTGCCGTTAGATCAGTTGTTCCCTGAGTTTGGCTTAAGCTATACACTCAAAAATGACAAATCATTGCCATTTGGTTTAAAACTGGCTGATAAGCCTGAAGGTGTGTTGGTTCAGTCTGCTCGCCGTGACGGTGCGGCGGCAAAAACTGGCTTGTCTGCAAATGATGTGATTATTGCAATTGATGGTCTAAAAGCGACAGTTAAATTGGCAGAAAAATATGCCAAGCAAGATGGAACTTATACCGTACTGGCATTCCGCCGTGATGAGTTGATGAGCTTTGAAGTAGAAGCGGCAGGTTCAGAATTGACGGAAGTTGAACTTAAAGTTGAAGATCAGGCTAAAGCTGAGAAGTGGTTAAAAGCTTAATTTGATAAGTATTTAATTTTCATGTAAAACCCATACTTAGGTATGGGTTTTTTATTAGTAAAAGATGAATCAAAAAAGTTTAAATTGGGGTATTGCTATTACAGGCATTTGGTTGACTGTAATTATTATTGTTTGGTTTTTTGGAGGTTTAGAATCTTCATCATCTTTAAATGAATTAGGAGATGCTCTTGCAGGCATTTTTGCGCCAATTGCATTCTTTTGGCTGATTATGGGGTATATACAACAAGGTAAACAGTTGGATCAAAATACCAAAGCTTTGGAACAGCAAGAAAGAGCGCTTCAATTGCAAATTGATGAGATGAAGGAGAGCGTTAAACAGCAAGGGTATCTTGCTCAGCTACAGTCAGAACAATTGAGAATGAATCATAATTCATGCCAACCTTACTTAGAATTATGCACTCCAAAATTAGAAATTGTTGATATTAGAGATCTATTAACTAATAAGCCTGAAAAGTTATGCTCATTAATTTTTAGTGTTTATTCGAGAATTAATGAATCAAGAATTGTTTTATTAATGACTTTGGATGACACAATTTATCAGCGTGAAATGAAAATATTAGTTGATGAGTCTATTGAATTTAAATTAAGGCTAGATTGTTTGAATGACACTTATACTAATGATTTTTTATCAGCAAAAATCAATGATTTGGATTTTAAATTTAAGATGAGATTTCAGAATATTTACGGATTAGAAACTGAAAATATTTATTCATATAGAATATTAAGACATGAAACAGGTGAGGTTCAAGTATTAAAGCCATCACTGAGAGATTCGTTAGTAGCAAGTAAAGTTGTATAAATTATGCTTCATAGATACATTTTTATTGAAAAAAAAGCTCACTGGCGTAAGCTTTTTTCAAACTAATTTTTAAGAAATAATATCAACGTCCGTTACGACCGCGGCCACGAGGGGCTTTAGTATTCGGACGAGTTGTGCCATTGGTACGGCGTTTTGGTTTTTCGCTCTCATCCATTTGCCAGATACGTTTTGTACCTGACTTTTTCACGGATCCGTCTTTATTCTTACGAACCATTGGCTTACCACCTGTACCGCCTGGTTTTTTCACATAAGAGCGCGAACGGTAAGGTTCTTCTGCAGGTACATTTTGAAAGTCAGGGTACAGTAAAGGCTCAATTTCTTTGGTTTCACCTGGTTCTAAACCCAATTGAACTAAATCGATGGCACCAATACGTGTACGAATTAAACGTAAAGTCGGGAAACCTACTGCTGAAGTCATACGACGAACTTGACGGTTACGGCCTTCGCAAATTTGGATTTCAACCCAAGAGGTTGGAATGTTTGCACGGAAACGTACAGGAGGATCACGATCCCATAACCATTCTGGCTGTTGCACTTTAATGGCTTTGGCTGGCAAAGTCATACCATCTTTTAGCTCAACGCCTTTACGTAATTGTTCAAGCGCTTCTTCTGTGATGTCGCCATCGACTTGCACTAAGTAGGTTTTGAACTTTTTATTTTCAGGATTGGTGATGTACTGATTTAAACCACCATGATCAGTTAAAAATACCAAACCTTCAGAGTCCATATCTAAACGACCTGCAATACGTAGACTAGGATCGTCCACGAAGTCAGATATGGTCATATGCGCTTCGTCTTTACGGAATTGGGAGAGCACGTCATATGGCTTGTTTAAGATGACGATTTTCATAGGAAATAACTTCTATTAAATACAATAATTCAAATTGGTTAAGATTTATTCAATAGGGAAATGCAGCTATTTCCCATCTAAATCTCAAAAAAGGTAGATTTGCTTTAGAGTATTATGCGTGAAGCGCAATTAAAAGTCTTATCAAACAGCAATTATTTTTTCACTCGCTTCTCAGGGAGGATCATAAAAATGGGTTATCAGAAGATCGTCGTTCCAGTGGATGGGACAAAAATTACAGTAAATTCAGACTTATCATTCAATGTTCCCAATAATCCAATTATTCCATTTATTGAAGGCGATGGTATTGGTGTTGATATCACGCCCGTGATGAAAACTGTGGTGAATGCCGCAGTACAAAAAGCTTATGGTGGAAAACGTGCCATAGAATGGATGGAAGTTTATTGTGGTGAAAAAGCCAATAAAATTTATGGTACCTATATGCCCGAAGAAACCTTTGAGGCTTTACGCGAATTTGTAGTTTCAATTAAAGGGCCGTTAACGACGCCTGTCGGTGGTGGCATTCGTTCGCTAAATGTTGCACTACGTCAAGAATTAGATCTCTACGTCTGTGTGCGCCCAGTACGTTGGTTTAAGGGTGTTCCTTCACCTGTTCAGCATCCTGAACGTACAGACATGGTGATCTTCCGAGAGAACTCAGAAGATATTTACGCAGGGATCGAATGGAAAGCAGATTCGCCTGAAGCCAAGAAAATGATCAAATTTCTTAAAGAGGAAATGGGCGTCACTAAGATTCGCTTTGAGGAAAATTGCGGTATCGGTATTAAGCCTGTATCTAAAGAAGGTTCTCAGCGTTTGGTTCGGAAAGCTATTCAATTCGCCATTGATAATGATAAGCCGAATGTCACCTTGGTGCATAAAGGCAATATCATGAAATATACCGAAGGTGCGTTTAAAGAGTGGGGTTATGAAGTCGCACTTGAGCGCTTTGGTGGTGAATTGCTAGATGGAGGTCCTTGGGTCAAAATAAAAAATCCGAAAACTGGCAAAGAGATCGTGATTAAAGATGCGATCGCAGACGCTTTTTTACAGCAGATTCTGATGCGTCCGACCGATTATTCAGTCATTGCTACCCTAAATTTAAACGGTGACTATATTTCAGATGCTTTGGCGGCCGAAGTTGGCGGTATTGGTATTGCACCGGGTGCCAATATTGGTGGCGCTGTGCAAGTATATGAAGCGACACATGGCACAGCGCCTAAATATGCGGGTCAAGATAAAGTAAACCCAGGTTCTATTATTCTGTCTGCAGAAATGATGCTGCGAAATTTGGGCTGGACAGAAGCTGCAGATCTAATTATTAAAGGTATTGCAGGGGCGATTGAAGCAAAAACAGTGACTTACGATTTTGAACGACTTATGCAAGGAGCAAAACTATTGCGTTGTTCGGAGTTTGGACAAGCCATCATTGAGCATATGGACTAACTTTATTTGCTAATCTAGGTGTAAAAAAGCTAGATGCATAAAAGGCTAGGTAAAAAGGATTGAATCATTCAGTCCTTTTTTAGGACTAAACATTAAAAACACAGAATCATAGCTTCACAATACCATTCAAAAAACAGCAATCAAAAGGTGGCTTCACGCAATCAATCAGATGGTCTGGCATGCTTGTCATGTTACTAAAAGTTTAAAACCGCACTATTCGAGTGAACTTAAGTAATGCAGAAAATAGAGGGGGATTGATTTCAAATTAATTATTCGCCAGTGATTTTACAATGACGTAATTCGAAACATTTATCGGCTTGGATCCTTGAAAATTAGCGGTACATTGGTTGTTGTCCTTTAGTAGAAGTACATCTAGTAGTAGCACATTGCGACACTTGTGATGAAAAGGAGAAATGAAATGTCTCGTAAACAGCATCAACAAAACCAACAAACTGATCAACAGCAGCAAAATGATCAGCAACAGCAACAGCAACAAGACCAAAAGAAACAGAAACAACAGCCACATCAACGAAATCAGCGTCAACAACATCATTAATAGGCTAAAGACTTTGTGAGTCAAAGTTCATTTGGTCAAACGATTTTCTAATTGAACGAAATTTAAGTTTTATACGTAGACGAGAAGGAGATGAATTTGTCTAAGAAAACCAAATCACTTAAAAAGGAAATTAAAGCGAGGTTGAACAAAATTTCAAAGCATAATTCTGCTTTGAAAAAGTTAAAGAAAAAGCTGAAAAAAGCTTAGTCCATTCACGATTTATCAAAAAGAAAAGACCTATTTAAATAGGTCTTTTCTTTATATACATGATTGGTGATGTAGTTGAATGTCTTGTGATCTACCTAGACGAGATGCTTACTTAATTTTGCTGTTCGAGTGAACCAAAAGAGTTGCATTGTTCCAATGCAGAGTACGCATGCGGCCAAAATAAATTGCTGTGAATAATCAATACCAATTCGCTGTAAAAAACTAAAGCTTATACCACCGATTAATTGAATAGATGCAAAGCACAGGGTTGCAATACTCCAGAGCTTTTTATAGGCGCTACCATAGATTTGCAGAATGGTATAAGAGGTGAGAAAAACCACTGCTGGATTGAGCAAGCCTGTCGCAAAAGAAGATAAAAAAGTAAAAAGTGGATGGATATTAATAATTGCTATAAAAATCGCCAAGACATAGCTGCTATATAATATTTTAAGAGCGCTGATATTTCCCAGTTTTTGTGCTAGGCAGTAAGCAGCAAATGCCCCTAAAGCACTCCCCAGACCATATAAAATCCAATTGAAATTGATCCCGATCGGGCTTAGGTGTAGGGTGTGAGTTAAATAGTCAATCCAAAATAATGAATGGGGCACGTAAGCAAAAGCACTGGTGCTATACACAATTAAGAGACAATAGAAAATTCCATCGACTTTATGTTCTACTGCTGGAATCGCGGTGAGTGTTGTGAGCTGTGATTTAAAACTCTTCAAAAGCACGCTGAGTAAAATACAAATCAGGGCTGAAAAAGAAAATAAAATCAACCAAGCCCACTTTGTCGACATTTGTTGGATGTAAGGCAAAAATAGCGTTGCCATTAGGACCCCCAAGCCAATGCCGCTAAAACCAATAAAGTTGATTTTAAAGCGGTCTTGAAGCTGTGAACATTGGGCCACAACACTTGGGGAGAGGATCATTAGTAAGCCGCCGCTGATCCCTGAAATAACGCGCCAAGTGCTATACCAAAGTTCTGAAAAACCTGAAAATGCACAACTGAGTAAACTGAGTGTTCCTGCAATAGCTGCAAGTTGGATGTAGCTCACCATACTTTTATTTTGGGGTAATTTCATGGCCCAAAATGCGCCGATTAAGTAGCCGAGCAAATTGGCGCTGCCTAAGATGCTGGCAAAACTTGGGCTCCAACCAAAGGCTTCACGGGTTGAAGGGAGGAGTGCGGTATAGGAAAAACGTAAGATCCCGATGCCTAGGCACATGCTTAGACAGAGAAATAGGCTCAGTTTAATTTTGTTTGAGAACATCCTGTACTCATGTATTTTTATGATTGGTTAAAAAATAACATGAATATGCTGTAGAAAAATCAACAGATCTTAAAGTTTTGACTAAGGTCTAAGCTCAAAATAAATTATTAAAAACTTAACGATTCAAAAAGATAGCTGTGGTGTGAGTACAGTAAGAAGTCAAATTTAAGCATACAGTAATAAAAAAACCGTACAGCACGTACGGTTTTTTTATTTTTAAAGCACTTATGAATTAACGCATTTTCGCCAAGAAACGACCTAAACGAGTGAGTGCTTCACGTAGTTCATTTTCAGCAGGTAAGAACACCACACGGAAATGATCAGGTGTTGGCCAGTTAAAGCCCGTACCTTGAACCAAAAGTACTTTTTCAGCACGAAGGAAATCCAACATGAATTTCTCATCGTCTTGAATTGGGTAAATTTCAGGGTCCAGTTTAGGGAAGCAGTACATAGCACCCTCTGGTTTCACACAAGATACACCCGGAATATCATTCAACATTTCCCAAGCAATGTTACGTTGTTCATATAAACGACCGCCCGGACGGATGAGATCATTAATTGATTGATAACCGCCTAAAGCTGTTTGAATCGCATATTGCGCTTGGTGGTTGGCACACAGACGCATCGACGCGAGCATGTCTAAACCTTCAATGTAGTCTAGCGCGCGTGATTTATCGCCTGTAATTGCCATCCAGCCTGAACGGTAACCTGCAATTCGATATGCTTTAGATAAGCCATTGAAAGAAATACACAGCTGATCACCTGCCAATGAAGCAACAGAAACATGCTCAATACCGTCATAAACGATCTTGTCGTAAATTTCATCAGCAAATAAAATTAAGTCGTATTTCTTCGCAAGAGCTACAATTTGCTCAAGCACATGACGTGGGTAAACCGCACCTGTTGGGTTGTTCGGGTTAATCACCACGATACCGCGGGTATTCGGGGTGATTTTACTTTCCATGTCGGCAATATCTGGATACCAGAAGTTTTCTTCATCACATTTATAGTGAATAGCTGTACCGCCAGAAAGGTTAACTGCTGCTGTCCAAAGCGGATAATCTGGCATAGGCACTAGCATTTCGTCGCCATCGTCGAGCAAGCCTTGCATTGCCATCACGATCAGTTCAGATACGCCATTACCAACATACACGTCATTCACGTGCATGTTTAAGATACCTTTTTGTTGATAATACTGACAAATCGCTTTACGCGCAGGGAAGATGCCTTTTGAGTCGGTATAACCAATTGCATTTGGCAGGTTGAGTGCCACGTCGTTAATAATTTCTTGAGGCGCTTCAAAACCAAAAGGAGCAGGGTTACCAATATTTAATTTAATAATTTTATGGCCAGCCTCTTCCATCTCATTGGCCGCTCGCAACACTGGTCCGCGAATGTCGTAGCAAACATGCTCGAGCTTAGACGATTTCTTAATTTCGCGTGGTGTGTTAAACGTATTCGGCATTTTTATATTCTCGGAAAGAGTGGAGGTCACTTTTGCATAACGGTATAAATAGCTTTTAAATGTCTCGGTCGTTACTAAATCGAGATGATGTTCATCTCTGAGTAAAGCAACTATTTTTTCATGCGTAAACCCTGCCTGTTGATATTGTTTGATCACGGGCAGCAGATTTTTAAAAATTACGCTCTTTTTCTGCGACATTTTTTAATCCTGAGCAAGAGTAGCGCTAAGATTATCACTAAAGTTGCTCACAAAAAAGCATTTAATTTGGTGTTTTGCTTACCATTGATTTAGATTTGCTTACCTTTTGCTTTTTTGGTCATTATATAGATTTTGTAAATTGTTGAATAAAGACTAGAAATTTAAGAATGAATGACGTAAATATAGGATTATCCTATTTTAAATACCACGATATAAAGGGACGTCATCATGGGAAAACTCAATAAAACAGAAAGAGAATGGCAAAGAGAATTGTCACCAGAAGAGTTTCGCATAACGCGTCAGAAAGGCACGGAGCAAGCTTTCACTGGAAAATATTGGAATACTAAACAAGCTGGTACTTATGTATGCCGTTGTTGCGGGGAACCGCTTTTTTCTTCTGAAACAAAATACGATAGCGGTTGTGGTTGGCCGAGCTTTTATAAGCCGATTGAACCTGCTGCGGTGGAAGAAAATGTAGATACGACACACGGTATGGTCAGGACAGAAATTGTTTGTCATCATTGTGACGCACATTTAGGGCATGTTTTTGCTGATGGCCCACAGCCGACTGGATTACGTTATTGTATTAATTCGGCATCCTTAGAATTAGAAACAAAAGAAAAAAATGATGAGGAAACTTATCCATGACAACTATTCACCAGTTTGAAGCAGAATTACTGGACGGAAGTAATAAATCCTTTGCAGATTATGAAGGTAAGGTTTTATTAATTGTAAATACCGCCAGCAAATGTGGGTTCACTCCTCAATTTGCAGGTTTGGAGAAAATTTACGAACAGTATAAAGATCAAGGTTTTGAGGTTTTAGGTTTTCCATGCAACCAATTTGGCGGACAAGATCCGGGTTCGAATGATCAAATTGGCGCGTTTTGTCAAAAAAACTATGGCGTATCTTTCCCGATGTTTGCCAAAGTGAATGTAAAAGGCCCTGAAGCGCATGTGATTTTCCGTTACTTAACCAATAACTCGAAAGGTGTATTGGGAAATGGCATTAAGTGGAATTTTACGAAGTTTTTAATTGGAAAAAATGGTCAGGTCTTAAACCGCTATGCACCCACGACCAAGCCTGAAACATTGAATGAAGATATTGAAAAAGCTTTGGCTCAGTCAAAATGAAGTGAATCATTGGCCGAACTGAGGTTGATATAAAGGCGCGGAAGCGTCTTTATTTTTTGGATGTTTTATACTGAAGTGTCTTTATTTGAAGGTCATAACATTGTTTAAGCAGATGGTTAAACGTCGAATTTGTGTTTTAACGTTTTTTTTACTCGTATGTGTGGGGTTAGCTTGGGCAGATAGCACTCCAAGTGCATCTGAACCTACAAAAATGTCTGTTGTTGCAAGCAATCTAGACCGTACTACAGATGCTCGGGTCAACGCATTATTGCAATTGTTAAAAACACCTATAGAAGAATACCAACCTACGCGTGTTGCAGATGTAATTGATCCACATGTAAAACCGAAAATGTATGAAGTTTCTTGGGTAAATGCACCGAAATATGTGCTGTCTGCGTCTGAAATGAAAACATATAAGCATCCCGTCAAACTACAGCTCACCGTGATTGCTGCAACAGGCTATATTGGTGGCTCAAAACTTATTGCAAGTTCAGGCTCTAAAAACTTTGATCAAAAAGTACAAAAATCCTTATTAGTTGCGCGACTTGAACCTATTCCGATGGTTGATAAAAATCTCAGTTATACTGTTGAACATGAATTTTCTCTTCATCCACCTCAATAAGCTTATAGCAGAAGGCAAATTTTGAGTTTCATAAATGATCTGTTATTACTGGTGGATCTAATTGATAATGAAAGATATTACTTTGCAACTAGCTAAAACCTTTCAGATGTCTGCTTATCTATTCGCTTTACAACAATCCGTTATGACCATACTTATTTTTCATACAGTGTTTAACACTGAGCGAACCTCGAACATTTAAATTGGGTGGTACATTTGATTTCTAATAGTGTTCAATGATTTCTTAATGATTGTTTATAAATAATTATTGCTAGATGATTAGCTCTGAATGATTGTTAAGAAATGACACAAATAAAAATGCCCCAAATCAGGGGGCATTTATTTTAAGCAGAACACTTTAAATCAATTAAAGCACTGCTTTTAAGCGACGAATCACTTCTTCACATTGGGTAATATCAGCAACAAGGGCTAAACGGACATGGTTTTCACCCGGATTACCTTGTGCCGTATCACGCGATAAATAACGGCCTGGAAGCACTTTAACGTGTGCTTTTTCCATTAGCATTTTCGCAAAAGTTTCATCATTATCGACTTTTAACCAGTAGTAGAACCCAGCATCAGGTTTTTGTAATGGTAGTAGGTGACCCAGTTCGCGTTGGAATAATTCAAATTTTGCACGGTACTGTACGCGGTTTTCTTCGACGTGTGCTTCATCATCCCAAGCTGCAATTGAAGCTAACTGGTGTTGAACAGGCATCGCAGCGCCATGATAAGTACGGTATTGTAAATAAGGTTTTAAAAGCGCAGCATCACCTGCAACAAAGCCAGAACGCATACCCGGTAAGTTAGAACGCTTAGACAGTGAGTGGAATACCACGCAGTTCTTATAATCATCACGGCCTATTTCAGCACAGACTTCAAGCAGACCAACAGGTGCTTCATCAAACCAAAGCTCTGAGTAGCATTCATCAGATGCAATCACAAAATTATATTGGTCAGACAGTGCAATCAGTTTTTTAAACTGTTCTTTAGAAAGTACCGCACCTGTAGGATTACCCGGTGTGCAGACAAACAGTAAAGCGGTTTTTTCCCAAACTTCAGCTGGCACAGCGTCAAAGTCGCCAAGGTAGTTATTTTCTTCTGTACAGTTGATGAAGTAAGGCTCTGCACCCGCAAGTAAAGTTGCGCCTTCATAGATTTGGTAAAACGGATTTGGCATCACCACATAAGGGGTGTCTTCACGTTTAATCAAAGCTTGTACAAACGAGAAGATCGCTTCACGTGTACCTGACACAGGCAGGACGTTGGTGTCTGCACTGATGCTATTGAGTTTAAAGCGACGGGTTAACCAATTTGCAATACTTGTGCGGAGCTCAGGTAAACCTTTACTGTTTGGGTAAGTGGATAAGTGCTGAAAATTATCAATAATGGCCTGTTTCACAAACTCCGGTGCAGGATGCTTTGGTTCACCAATCGATAGGGGAATCAAAGGCAAATCTGCGGGTTTCACATCCTGAAATAGCTTATTTAGCTTTTCAAATGGATAAGGGTGCAATAATGACAAACTGGAGTTCATGGAATGGATACCGATCAATTTAAGTTAATGATGACTACAAACCTGATTCGATGCTTCATCGAGTGCTGACTTTAACTGTGCAGCAAACGTTTCCGCTTCTGAATCACTCATAGGTGAGCCATCTTTTTTAGTGACATAGAAAATATCTTCAGCACGTTCACCGAGCGTTGCAATTTTCGCAGAGTGAATATCTAGACCTTGCATCATAAATAAACCACCAACTTTAGCAAGTAAGCCCGGATGGTCAAGTGTCGCAATTTCAACCATATTTTGTTGAAGTGCTTCATTGAAAGAAATACTCACGGTATTTTCAATATCAAAATGACGCAGTTGACGTGGAATGCGACGTTGCATCAGGCCTGGGTACTTGTCTGATTGGCTCAAGGCTTTTTTAAGCGCTTCAATAACGGTTTGCTCACGCTCTGGATCTGTTAATAAGGTGCCAAAACGGTCAAGTACAACATAGGTGTCCAAACTAAATGCAGTGGATGCAGTGATAATACGGGCATCTTGAACATCTAGATTCATTCTGTCCAAAATAGCCACTGTGGTCGCAAACAAGTTAGGCTGATCTTGGGTGTAAATAAAGATCTGTACCGCATCTTGTGCAAATTTGCGATGTGCTCGCATCATCACCAATGGTTCTGCATTATTGCCATGTTTTAAAATGGCGCGCGTATGCCATGCGATTTCATCGGCAGATTCTTTCAGGAAATATTCATCACCGAGTTCTTGCCAAACAGTTTCTACATCGTAGAGCGAAAAATCGTTGACTAATAGTTCACTGGCCGCAAATTTAGTGTCTTCGATCAGCATTGGATAATCTACAGGACGACCCAAACCAGAACGAATCACATCACGCGCTTGTGTATACAGTTGGCGCATGAGGGATGCACGCCATGTATTCCAAAGTGTCGGATTGGTTGCGTTGATATCAGCAACTGTCAAGGTGTAGAGATAGTCGAGATGCTCCATATCGCCCATTTTCTCAGCAAATTCTTTCACCACATCTGGATCGGAAATGTCTTTTTTCTGAGAAGTAACGGACATCAATAGATGGTTTTGAATCAACCATGCGACAAGGTTGCATTCACGTTCAGTAAACCCATGGGTACGGCAGAATTTAATTGCATCTGCTGCACCAAGTTCACTGTGGTCACCGCCGCGACCCTTGGCGATATCATGGAAAATTGCCGCTAAATAAACAATGTCACGGCGCGCCAGTCGTTGGAATACGGAGCTAACGACAGGGAAGTCCTTAGCAAATTCAGGCTCTTTAAAACGGTTTAAATTACGTAGTAGTAATAGGGTATGGGCATCGACAGTGTAAATATGGAACAAGTCATATTGCATGAGTCCCATGATTTGCCCAAAGGCAGGAATATAGTTGCCGAGCACGCCATAACGTTTCATCGCCACCATGGTGTCGTATAAACGGTAGGGTGAGCGAATGATCGCCATAAATAAGGCTTGATGTGCAGGATTGTCACGGAAGTTCTGATCAATACGTTTTGCTGCAAGTGACAATAGACGTAAAGTTCGGGCACGAATCCCTTCAATTTCTGGACGATTCGCCAAGAGGTAGAAAATTTCTAGAATAGCACTTGGATTTTCAGAGAAAATTTTATGATGCTGTACCGCTAATTTGCCATCGACTAATTTGAAGTTAGCATTGATCTCTTCAATTTTACGTTCATAGTCAGGCAAGCGCGGTGTGATGACCGATTCATTAAAATAAGCCAAGAGCATTTCATTTAACGTCGTCACTTGCTGAGCGCTACGGTAGTAACGTTTCATGAACTGTTCGATTGGATAATTCGGTGATTTACCTTCTTCACGTTGATAGCCAAATTTAGCGGCAATGTCACGTTGATAATCAAACAATAATCGGTTTTCGTCGCGCTTGGTTAAGCGATGTAAATGATGACGAATTTCCCAAAGAAAGCTTTCTGTTTCTTCAAGAACGCCAAGTTCAAACTCTGAAATAAAACCCAAATGTACAAGGTCATAGATGCGATTGACACGGAAATGACGCTTAGCAATCCATCCGATTTGGTTGATATCACGGATACCGCCGGGCGCATTTTTAATATCGGGTTCTAAGTTGCTTTCGGTATTGTTATGTTGAGCATAGCGTTTGGCTTGCTCTTGCATTTTTGCATCATAGAAGGTTTTATCCGTCCATGTCTGCGATACGATACGGCGTGGCCATTTGGCTAGGTGTTCATTGCCCACAATCAAACGTGCTTCGATCAGCGCTGTTGCCACGGTTAAATCATTGGTGGCTTGAGCAACACAATCGTTAATAGTACGTACACTGATGCCCGGCTTGAAATTACCGACATCCCAAAGTGTGGAAATAAAGCTGGATATGAGTTTTTCTTGTTCTGGGCTGATTTCATCTTCAGACAAAATCATGATATCGACGTCGGAGTAAGGCAGCATTTCGCGGCGACCATAGCCACCGACAGCAAATAAACCGAGATCAGTTTGGTCGAGTTCAGCATGTGTCCATAAGAACTTTAAGGCTTCATCGATCAGGTTTGATCGCGCCAAAATCACATCACGAATCGACTGTCCATTTTCAAAGCATTCCTGTAGCTGATTTTCAACATCTGAGCGCCATTGGTTAATCGCCTGAATGTCGTGGTTACTTTTAATGTAATTCAGCAGAGGAAGCGTATTGATCATGAACAGTGGTCCGTTAAGGTGTTACAAACTTAGTTTTGTTGAACACTGACTTGTTGTGCAGCATGTTGAGCAAGTTCACGTGCGTGATCTGTGGTTTCAGCACGTGCTGTTGCTACGCCCATACGGCGACGTTTAAAGCCTTCTGGTTTACCAAAGAGGCGTAAATCGGTGTCTGGATTAGCCAAAGCAAGATTTAAGCCAGTAAATGATAAATTGGTATCATCCACGCCTGCATAGATGACTGCGCTCGCAGCAGTACTGTGTCGAGCAGTATTCACAGGCAGACCAAGAATGGCACGTGCATGCAGTTCGAATTCGCTTTGGAATTGCGATGCAAGAGTGACAAGGCCTGTATCGTGTGGACGAGGTGATACCTCACTAAACCATACTTTATCGCCTTTGACAAACAGTTCCACCCCAAAAATGCCACATCCACCTAATGCAATGGTTACTTTATTGGCAATACGCTTGGCTTCCTCTAATGCAAGAGCAGTCATGAGTTGTGGCTGCCAACTTTCTACATAGTCACCAGCGTCTTGGCGGTGGCCAATTGGGTCGCAAAATGATGTTTCAATTTCACCTGTTTCTGCATTTTTTGCACGAACAGTCAGCAGGGTGATTTCAAAGTCAAAGTCAATTTGTGATTCCACGATCACTGTACCTTGATTTACACGCCCACCTGTTTGTGCATATTCCCAAGCAGCATCGACTTCACCAAAGCTTTTTACACGTGACTGTCCTTTACCCGAAGACGACATGACAGGCTTAACAAAGTTTGGATAGCCAATGTCATCGCATGCAGCACGGAACGCTTCAAGGGTATTGGCAAATCGGTAGGCTGAAGTCGGGAGTCCAAGCTCTTCGGCAGCTAGACGGCGAATCCCTTCACGGTTCATCGTCAGGTTTACAGCTTTTGCTGATGGAATTACTGTTGCGATATTTTGTTCTTCAATCTCGACCAAAACTTGAGTCGCAATGGCTTCAATTTCAGGGACAATCAAATGAGGCTTAACTTGAGAAATTAAGGCTTTAAGTGCCTCAGGATCTGCCATATTTAAAGTATGAGAAAAATGTGCAACTTGCATGGCCGGAGCATGGTCATAACGATCGGCAGCATGAACTTCTACACCCAAACGTTGCAATGAAATCACAACTTCTTTACCGAGTTCACCAGAACCTAACAGTAAGACTTTATACGCTGAAGACTGAAGTGGAGTACCAATAGTGACGCTCATGTAATCATCCATGCTTGATTTTATGGGAATTTAAGCATAGCAGAACTTGTTCGAGAGATAAGCGAGTGTTCACATAAATAAATGATATTGTCCAACAATTTTTTTTATATCTTTATGGGTATGCGTTCGTGTAATTATTTACCTGTGAAAATCTTTAAAAAGTGGTATTTAGTTGTTTTTATTTAAATTCACTTTAAATATACCTGCATTTTTTACAGATGCAGAGAATGGCTTAATATCCAAATTTGCACATTGAAGCGCACAAAGCTGTATAGATGTTTGGCGGAAATTGGGCTAGTACAGCAATCCGAGCAGTGGTGCGGCGCATATGCATAAAATCAATATTAAGCCAATTAAAATGGCAGTGAAATAGAGTGCGTCTGCAGCTACCGATAGAAGGTGAAATGATGAATTGAGCCATGAACTGAGGCTGAAAATGCACAATAGAAAAATCAATAAGAAGCCGATCAGCTGCAGAAAATTGCTGAACAGACGGAGCATAGATATGTGCGGAAACAACAGGCGACGCGGGTGTAAATGCAGAATCTGCTGTGTGCAGTTATATAAGCCGACAATCTTCTTTTGCTGATTTTTTTCGACATAAATGGCGCGGATCTGATCTGCAGGTTGGCAATGTACAGCGCAGAAATTACCACTGAACAGCTGGTTTTGAATGAAGCATTGAAAATATACGCTTTCTATGGGCTTTTGCAGTCCCCAACGCAATTCAGATGGTTGTATAGAATGAATATAAATTTTGCCTTGAATAAAATGGTGCTTTGCCATCTATTGGTTTTCGCTACATTTTTTATGTTATGCGTTGACTATCTCATAAATATTGCAAATTAAAAAGTACAGGCTAAAGAAGCGCGTACTTGAGGGGGATTTGGATTGTCGCTGTCTCGGCTTTAGAGATGAAAAGGTATATAGGTATAGACTAAGCCGTAAGTCAGTGCCGCAGTGAGCGTAGCAGGGACAATTTTTTTAAACTTAAAATACAAGCCTGCAAGCACCGCAAATCCAACCAACATGGCAAAGCTTTTATTTGGGGTTTCAAGCAGAGGCGGTAAGGTTGCAACCACCAACATTGAACTAATTGCAGCGATACCAATCGAGCCCAAAGCGATTTTAAGCCATAAAGAACCACGCTGTTGTGAACCTTGCTGAAATTTCTGAATTACAAAAAATGGCCCAAAACGTGATGCAAAATTCGCAATCCCGACCAAAATCCCGACCAAGATAATTTCTAGATTCATGATGCTTCACCCATATGTTCAGGATCAGGTTTTTTTAAGACATAATGTTTGAATAAACCGGCAAAAATACCAGAAGAAATACCGATAAAAATCGCGGCAGACAAGTCAATAAAGTAGCAGGCAATCGCAGAAACAATAATTGTAACCGTGACCACAAATGTATGTTTTTTCTCAAATGCTGCAAGTAAAAAGCTTAAAAACAATGCAGGCAGTAGGAAGTCGAGTGCGGCTTGTAAAAATTGTGGAAGGTTGCTGACTTGATCGGCAAATAAACCGCCTAAAAATGAGCCTATTGCCCAAGACAGCCAACTAAATAAGCTGAGTCCTAACATCCAAGATTCTGACCATTCTTGACGACGTTGCGACAGTTTGATCATGCCTGATGCGAAAACTTCGTCGGTTAAACCCCAAGCCCAAACTGCCGTTTTCTTTAAATTGAGTCGGTCTTGAATCAGGTTTTGTAAAGCAGGACCGTAGAGCAAATGGCGTATATCGAGAGCAATTACAGTAAGAGCAGTCATCCAAATAGATGTTCCACTTCCCAGTAACGCTACGACGAGAAACTGACTGGCACCTGCATACATAGAGCATGATAAAAATAAGGCTTCCCACGCAGTGAAACCAAATTGAGTCGCAGAAACTCCAAATGCAAAAGAAACAGGAAGATAGGTAAAGATAATGGCTTGACTATCTTTAGCACCTTGCCAAAAACCCGCAGGCTGAACTGTAGGAAGTTTGTGCTCAGACACGACACACCTTTGAAAGAGTTGAACAACAGGTCAAATGATGATTGAGTATTGTACTCGAATTCACTAGCATATTGCCGAATATGTTTGCTGAAATGAGCCAGATATGCAGAGGTTAAAGATGCGTGGGATACTGATTGTTTCATTATTGAGCAGCACGGTGTTGTTGCAGGCCTGTGGTAATGATGGAGCTGAACAAGCTCAAGTCGAAATTAAAGCAGCACCAAAATTAACCAATGATGCAACGGAGTATGCTGCCAAAGCTTGGGCATTTATCAATGAAGTTGATCCGATTGTTTATGCAAAGCAAGTCGATCAGATGGAAGAGAAAGTCCGTGTTCCAGCGCGTAAATTGAGTACCGAATGGCGTATCAATGTCAAAATGACCGATTCTGTGACTGAAGGTAAATATGCACTGTGTCGTAAGGCTTTAACAAGTCTGGAAATTTGGGCACGTGAAAGTATTGATCAGAGTTCGACTGTTGCACAGAAGCAAGCTGATTATGAGCGTGATAAAAATCAATGCAAAGGTGCGATTGAAAACCCTGAACTCGGAAATACCGATCCGAAAAAAGTAGGCGTTTAACTCGATCAAAGCAGTGAATTTTCACTGCTTTTTTTTGGAAAATATCAAAAAACAAGAATAAATCTATAAGAGAGGATTGGAAAATCCTCCTAAAATCATCGCTATTTTATATAAAAATTAAATCAGTGCGCTGCCGTAGTATTGAGCTAAATTCCAAATTGCATGGTTGTTTTCTGAAGTTAAATAGATAAAGCATAGATAATGAATAGTAAAAATATCTTTTGAGAAAAATTTATTGATAAAAAATCCCCCCATTTTAGAACGCCAGTCGTCTGACCTTCTCTTTAATTAATATCTTTAAAATATTAATAATATAAAGTATAGATAATGTGATTAAAAATTAAAATTATCATTATTTGATAAAGTATGTAAAAATTACTGCGTAAAAGATGAAGTATGTAAGTTAAATTAAAGACGTTGAATAGGTGATTAAGATGAAAAAAACATTAATGAAGTTATCGGTTTTGGCTGTTTTGACTACAGCGATCAATGTACAAGCAGCGACTGAAGACAAATCAGAAGCATCAACTCAAGAAGTTGCAGCATGTACAAATGGTTTTGACAGTGTAAATGTTTGCCAATTATTGTCGTGATCAAAACTCGATAAAGCGAAGTGCCACAAATAAAAGCAAAATAACTATAAAGAATCATTCTGGTGCAATTAAATGCACTTATTTAAATCACAAATGTCAGACATCATGCACAGGAAGTGCATGAGCAATCTGATGTAACTGCGCTAGATCTAAAATTTCAATTTGTTTAAACGCAACACGAAGCACCTGCATTTTTTCCAACTGCTGAAGCTCCTGATTGACTGATTGTCTTGAGCAATTCATCAGTTGCGCGAGTTGTTCCTGCGAGATATGTATGGTGTGTTGCTCAATTTCCAAATGATTTCCATATCCATTTAAAATAAACAGCAGACGCTGTGCGAGACGTTGACTTAAACTTTGCGTTTGTAAGGCTATGAGTTCCATAAAGGCATAGCGAAGTTTTTGACTGGTGAGCTGGGCAATATGAAACCAAAACTCAGGGTGTTGTTGTAATAATTGCTGAATTGCTTGAGCCGGTAAGTGTAATAAGGTGGACTTTTTGGTACAGATGGCATCGTGAGAACGTGGTAATTGGTCAACCAAGGATATTTCGCCAAACCACATAATCGGCTCAGCAATGGCGGCAATCGCTTCTTTGCCATGAATATCAATATAGCCTAAGCGAACTGCGCCTTCTAAGACTGCATACATACCATTAAAACGCTGTCCTGATAAAAAAACACGTGCGTCTTTTTCGAAAGTTAAGGTCAGGGCATGGCGGCAGATAAAGTCTTGGAAGGAAAGATTTAAGCCTGAATACCACACATTTTTATTGAGTTGATGCACATATTGAGCGTCCAGCACAGCATATCCTTATTTTTTGGTCCAATTTGTCTATTAGCTGACAACTTTATTGATGCATTTTTTATATAGTGAAATGAGTGAATGAACAAGGAGTAAGTTAATGAGCAAACTTGAAAGACTGCTAAGCCAATATGCAGCATATCATTTAGATCGAAAAAATGTACTGACGCATTTTGTGGGTATCCCGCTCATTGTATTTTCGATTATGTGTCTAACAGCACGAGCAGGGCTGATGATTTCAGGTTTTGAACTAACCCTTGCATTATTGTTGATTATTGCCAGTGTCATTTATTACCTGAGTTTAGATAAAATTTTCGGTTTGATCATGCTTTTGGTGTTTGCCGTCACATATCCCTTAGCCTTAATGATCGCAAAAATGAGCCTTATGTCATGGTTGATCTGGAGTGTGGGGATCTTTGTTGTGGGTTGGATCATCCAATTTATCGGTCATTATTATGAAAAGAAAAAGCCTGTGTTTATGGATGATGTTATTGGCTTGGCAATAGGGCCTTTATTTGTCCTAGCAGAATTTGTGTTTCTACTCGGCTTTCGTAAAGAGCTTGAACAACGCATGTTGACAGAAGGAAGAAGACAGCGTGCAGAGATGGATTCAAAAGCATTACATATTGCTCACCCATAAATGAGTTGAATAAAAAAGCCGGATAATTCCGGCTTTTTTTGCGATGTGTTGATTCTCAACTGTTTAGGATTTCACAGCAGCTTTATGTTGTTCCGCTGCGACCTTTTGTGCAGCGATTTTTGCTTTTGCGTCAGTATTTGCAGCTTTGGCAGCATGGGCTGAAGTTTTAGCTTCTGATTTTGCTTGTGTTGCAAGATGCTGTGCTTGAGCTGCATCATGTTTTGCTAATTTTTGATTATGTTTCACTTTACTTTGAGCCAATTGGCTGGCTTGTTTTGCATCGTGTCGAGCGACTTTTGCATCATGCTGCGCAACTTGTGCTGCATGTGTAGCAGTACGTTCCTGATGTTTTGTATCTTTAGCAATGGAAACACAAGTACCACCTTTATGGTTTGCACCTGTACCACCTGTAAGTGTGGTGCCTTGTGGACATGCAAACGCAGTTGCACTAAGCATTGTAAAGATACCTGCTGTTAGAATTGTGCTGATTTTTTTCATTGCTATTGTTCTATGAAAATAGGCATTAGTGCCTATGAATAAATTTATAGCAGAACGGTAGAGATTTAAGTCGTTGCACTGTGGTGACTCGGCAACCAAATCATGTATTCGTGTCGATATAATTTTGTTTTTAAGCAGGTTTTAAGTTTTTAAATATGCTTATTTTTTTGGCTTCATCATTTGCCTAAAATTAAAGAAGCCAGCAAATTGCTGGCTTCTTATGAGTACTGTCTTATACGTTAAAACGGAAGTGTAAAACATCGCCATCTTGAACGATGTATGTTTTACCTTCTAAACGCCATTTACCTGCTTCTTTAGCGCCAGCTTCACCGTTGTATTGAACGAAGTCGTTGTAGGCAACACATTCAGCACGAATAAAGCCTTTTTCGAAGTCAGTATGAATCACACCAGCAGCTTGAGGTGCAGTTGCACCAATTTTTACTGTCCAAGCACGAACTTCTTGTACACCCGCTGTGAAGTATGTTTGAAGGCCGAGTAAGCCATAACCTGCACGAATAACTACGTTTAGACCAGGTTCTTCCATGCCTAAAGCTTCAAGGAATTCCGCACGGTCTTCGTCTTCAAGTAATGAAATTTCTGCTTCGATTTGGTTGCAAAGTGGAACCACAATCGCATTTTCTTCAGCAGCTAATTTTTGTACTGCTTCTAAGTGAGGGTTATTTTCGAAACCATCTTCTGCAACGTTGGCAATATACATGGTTGGTTTAAGGGTTAAGAAACCATAACCACGAACCAATTTGCGTTCATCTTCATCAAGGTCAGCTGCACGCGCAGGTTTACCTTCATCCAGTAAAGGTAAGATTTTGTCTAAAACAGCTTTGGTCGCAATCGCTTCTTTATCGCCACCTTTTGCAGATTTTGCTAGACGTGTAATTGCTTTAGAAACAGCTTCTAAGTCAGCAAGTGCAAGTTCAGTGTTGATTGTTGCGATATCGTCAAGTGGATCAATTTTGCCATTTACGTGAATGACATTTTCGTCTTCAAAACAACGTACAACGTGTGCAATAGCATCAGTTTCACGAATGTTGGCTAAGAATTGGTTACCAAGGCCTTCACCTTTAGATGCACCAGCAACGAGACCTGCGATATCCACAAATTCCATCGTGGTTGGGACAACACGTTGTGGGTTTACAATTTCAGCAAGCTTATCCATACGTGGGTCAGGTACAGGTACAATCCCAGTATTTGGCTCAATTGTACAGAATGGGAAGTTTTCAGCAGCAATCGCAGCTTTTGTTAATGCGTTGAAAAGCGTTGATTTACCAACGTTCGGCAGGCCGACAATACCACAGTTAAAACCCATGAAATAACTCACAAAGTATTATAAAAAAATTGTGGATGATTTTACATGAAAGCCATAATAAAGTCAGGTGATATGGGCAGGAGAATGTATATCTTATTGAATCGCGCAGAGATAGAGATGAATTCACGTCTGAATAATGCTTGAGTTGCACTACAGATGCAGAATAGGTGCAAAAATGACATTGTGTTTCAATAACACAGTGACTAAAGTATCCCTATAAAATTACTGGGTTTTATAAACTACAGTTACAACAAAAACTTGGAGCATTTATGCGAACTCTCTACCAGTTTCCACTCTCACATTTTTGTGAAAAGGCGCGCTGGTTACTCGATCATAAAGAGTTGGATTATGTGGCTCATAATTTAATGCCGGGTGTACATCGTGCATTTGCACAGCTTAAAACAGGGCAAAACAAATTACCGATTTTACGTGATCAAGATCATTGGGTTGCAGATTCAACTCAAATCGCCTTTTACTTGGATGCGACCTACCCCGAACATAGTCTGATCCGTCCAGATGTCAAACTGCGTGAAGACGCTTTAGAAATTAATGAACTTTCCATTGAGTTAGGCCAACATGTGCGCCGTTGGGGGTTGGCACATGTATTAAATGAAAGTGAAGAATCACTTGATATTTTAATTGGTGAAAAGGGCTATTTACGTCAGTTTGAAAAATATTCCAAGCCCATTATAAAGGCACTGGTTTCTAAAGGTTATCAATTAGATACGGATAAGGTTGCGGCTTCACGTGAGCGATTGGACGAAATTGTGGTTGATTTAAATCAACGTCTGATCGAACAAGGTGGGCGTTATTTTGTAGGCGACCGATTAGGTTTGGCTGATATTGCAGTGTGTTCAATGTTGGCGCCGATATTAGAGATTGTTGGAACGCCGTGGGAAAAAGAGCATGGCGAAACCTTGTCAGAAGAGTTTAAAGCTTACAAAGCCTATTTGAGCGATTTGCCTTTAGGTCAATATGTGCAACGTATATACCAAACAGAACGGAATGCACGGGTAGATTGGCGTGGTGTATAAACCCTTTATATGAAAAATTTACGTCATATTGCTTTAAAAAAGCGCGCCTAAAAGCGCGCTTTTTCGTCAGACATTCAATCCTTAAATATAGCTTTGTTGTTGAATATCCAAAATATTCAGCACTGGACTGATACTATCGGCTTGTAAAGTATTCAGCGGCATAACTGGGTAGAAGATATTTCCCATCGCATCTTTAATACTTGGGATGATGGTGGAGATATCAAAATCACCATGAGCAGAACCTAAATTTTCCAATAGATCATTAATATTCGGTAATTGGCCCGTGAGGTTTTCAGTCAATTGGTTGAACTGATCCGTGATAGAACCCAGATCAATTTTTTCTGGAGCAAGATTGCCAAGTAAATCGCCAATATTTGGAATGGTCAGTTGATCGAGGAACTGAGTCGCTTCACCATTACTGTCCATCAGAGCAATGACTGGTTTCAATGAATCAATCACTTGATTTAAATCAGTTGAAAGCGTCAGTAAGGATGGATTGTTGACCACATCCAAAATGGTGCTCACGCTATTTAAAACATCATAAATCGCTTTGACGGTTTGAGCCTGATCCGTATCGATGACATCGCTTTTTGCCAGTAAATCTAGAAGCGGATTAAGTCCTTTGATCACCCCTGAAATGGTCTCAGGGATATTGCCTTGGTTGGCTGATGAAATGGCGGTCACTAGATTGGTCACACTTCCAATCACAGTCGGTAAAGCATGACTCAATTGTTCCATATCAATAGATGAGTTGTCTTTATTGATTGAAGCTAATAAAGGTAGGAGGGCACTCGTTGCACCTTGTGCAATTTGCCCAAAGTCAATATTTCCAGAAGACGAGCTCCCAATCATCTGAATAATGGGTTGCGCATATTCTAAAACTTGGCTGAGTGTATTGATAATTTGTGTTGCATCCGTTGAACCTGTTGCGCTTCCAAGCATAGCAAGCAATGGTTTGATGGCATTTACAGCGCTACTAATATTGTCAGGAAGATTGGCTTGATTATTGGTGCTACTCAGTAAACTTTGCAAGCTGTTGACAATGGTAGGTAAGGATTGAACCAACTGATTCATCTCTGTTGAGCCAGCGTTGCTACCTAAGTTTTGTAGGAGCGGTTGCAGTGTTGTCATCAAAGTCTTGAGTGCATCCGAATTTGAACCGTTATTGGATGTAAGACTTTGAATCGTGCTAATCACTTGCGGAAGCGATTTAGTCAGTGCGCTAAAATCAAAAGACTTTGTGCCACCTAAATTACCTAATAATCCTGTCAGTGTATCCGTGATATTGGTTGTAGGTTTAAGTGGGCTAAGTAGGTTACTGACCGTGCTGCTAATTGTACTGAGCTGTAGGGAAGGACTTAGTACAGAACTTAATTTTGAGCTGAGTGAACTCAGTGATTTAATTGCCATGTTTATTCTTCCGTTTTTGTTTTTTTGTATATTTATGAACCGCCGCTATTTTTTAATGTAATTACCAAATCTAGTAAATAAGTGAAAAAAGCAAAATGTGAAATAGAGCGCACATTGAAAAATATAGTAAAAATAAAAAGTTGAAAAATATAAAATAAAAATTATTTTCCTTTTATCTGAAATTGATTTATTCAGATCAATGGAATGCATCGAGAAGCTTTATTGGTAGGTTGTCTAAAGACGACATTTAGAATATAAAAACTAAGCTTTGATGAAAAAACATTCATTTAAACACGATATTTATGCAAATTATTATGTTCATAATGCGTATGAGCTTTATTATTTTTAATAAATCATGCTATACATGAGAAAACTTGCACATAAATGCTGATTTTAAAACTTAAAATAACATTGAAAATGACAACAGGCGTTTGATGAATCGGGTTCATCAGCACTGTTTTCAAAAATGGCTGGAGTAGACTGATGGAACTAGACCGTTTTGATAAACAAATTTTAGAAATTTTGACCCATGAAGATGTCAATTTAAATGAACTGTCAGAGCGGGTGAATTTATCGGTCAGCTCCGTACATCGTCGGATTAAACAATTGATTGATCACAATATTATCAGTGGTCTGAAACGCGAAATTAATTATCAAAAATTGGGCTTTAGTTTGCATGTGCTGCTACAGGTGTCCTTAAGCAAACATGATACAGATACTTTTGCTAAATTTTTAGAAGCATTAGAAAGTATTCCAGAAGTCATTAATGCATTTTTGGTGACAGGGCAGTCTGCCGATTTTATTGTGGAAGTCGTTGCACGGGATATGGAAAACTATAGTGAAATTTTACTCAAGCGCATTGGTAAAATTGAACACGTAGTTGCATTACATTCGAGCTTTGTAATTAAACAATATAATGTTTTTAACTGTAATGGCTTATTAAATAAGGTTTAAATGCAGCCCTCATATATAAACTCAAACAGTTGAAAGCTAGGCAATAAAAAACGCACCGAAGGGTGCGTTTTATACTTCACTCGATTGAACTATAGAGCTTCTAACTCAGCCATCACTTCATCGGTGAATTCAACGTTGGTATATACGTTTTGAACGTCGTCAAGATCTTCAAACATATCAATCATTTTGATGATTTTTTTCGCTTGTTCGATATCTGAAATTAACGCTTTAGTTGAAGGGTTCATCACCACTTCGGCGTTATCAGATTTTAAACCTGCTGCTGCTAGCGCATCCTGAACTTCACCGAAAGTTTCCGGTGTAGTGATAACTAAAATTTCTTCTTCGTCCACTTCGATGTCTTCAGCACCCGCTTCTAAAGCGATGTCCATGATTTGATCTTCTAAAGAAACATCTTCAAAAGTAATCTCACCACGTTTGGTAAACATATAAGCCACTGAACCTGCAGTACCTAAATTACCATCAGTTTTAGAGAAACAGTGACGAACGTCAGGAACAGTACGGTTCAAGTTGTCAGTCATTGTTTCAATGATGACAGCAACACCACCAACGCCATAACCTTCGTAAGTGACTTCTTTTAGATCAGCATTTTCTTCACCGCCTACACCACGTTGGATTGCACGGTTAATGGTGTCACGTGTCATGTTTGCAACTAATGCTTTTTCAACAACAGCACGTAAACGTGGGTTAGACGCTACATCACCGCCGCCTAAACGTGCAGCTGTCACGATTTCACGGATAAATTTTGTGAATACTTTAGCGCGGCTCGCATCTTGTTTTGCTTTACGATGCTTAGTATTAGCCCACTTGGAATGACCCGCCATGCGAAATATGCTCCTTGTAGATTGGCCTTATGCCTATCAAATTGAGCAAATTCTACCATAATGGCTTTTTTGTGTGAAAGTACTGGATTTCAGGAATTGAGTAGTTGAAAAAAAAATATCCAAATTTGAGAAAATAATGCGAAATGTCTAAACGCTCGTACTGTAATTTTTCTTATGATGAGAATTGGGCTGAAAGGAGCGAGGTGATCTTGTTATAAAAGGAAGATATAAATGTACAATGCATGGAGCACGATACATTTATATCTTTAAGTACGTATATCTTAAAAAAACGTGAATGGCACTTAGTCTTTATTTTTAGGTTCTGGGATCACGATGTCTAAACCTACTTTATCTTTATAGAGCTGCTTAATTAAAGCTAAATCGTGATCGAGGTCAGTTGGGTAAATCTTACCGAAAATACCGCCTTGTTTGGTTTTTGAGTTGGCATACATTAATACAATTGGCACACCTGCAGCTTTAGCGATATACCAAAAGCCTGTGCGAATCGGTTTTCGTGCTTCACCACGTTCTGCTCGTGTCGCTTCTGGAGCAATGACTAAATTAAATTTTTCATTGGCTTCAAAATGCTCAACCATTTGAGTCACGATGTCTTTATTGGCTTTACGGTCTACAGGAATACCGCCAATCGCTTCAAGAACAGGTTTAAATGGACCTTTAAAGAGTTCTTTTTTAATCAGCGTGTGAATTTTAATGTCGTAAATTTGGCAAAGGGCCAGTGAAAGAACAGCATCCATCATTGAGGTGTGTTCAAAGCCGACGATCACTTGTTTATTTTCTAAAACATCAGGCTCTACGTGGTATTTCCAGCCTGCCAATTTAAATGCAGATTCGCCAATAAACTTTTTCAACATAGTCGGTGATACGGTGATTTTAAAAAGGTGTAATTTCTGCTTGTTTGGATCATGAGTCAAGAGGATTTAAGTGAGCTTTGATCTGAATTGTGCATATATTACAAATCGGAATAAGAAGGGGGATTGAAGACTGATACTTTTTAACAATAAATCGGCTAAATTTTATATGGTAAAGCTATCATCATAGATAAAAATACTCTTAAAAATTTGCTAAATATGGCTAGGCACCGTCAGAAATTCTTATTAGACTTTTGTCGTAGGTTAAAATTTTTAACCTGTTGGTCTTAACTCGTTTTCTAACGGAGAACTCAAGCATGATTTATTTAACTGCTGTGTTATTCGCTGTTGCTATGTTTGCTTTGATTGTTATTTGGTCAATTGTTGAGTTTTATTTGGACTTAAGAAAGCCTGAACAGGTTGAGTCTTAATATTGGCCGAAATTTATAGGCCCCGTAGTTGATTTATTAATACCATATATTTTATATAATAATTATGTTTAATTAATAGTAAAAAGATATTAATGTGTTTTTTTGTTGAATCTTAAGCTTGTATCTCAATAGAAATTTTTATTTGATATTTTTTAGATTTTCAATATTAGATATTCTTGAGCAGGTTTCAGAAATGGCTATTCCTAGTTGTAAATAATCTGCTCTGTTCTTGTAATTATAAATTAAACATTAAAACGATATTTCATCTTTTATGAAATTTTGACTAATTATTTCAGATATTTAAAGCTAACTAAAAACACAAAAAAATTATCTTTGTAGGCTTGGCTTATATTGAATAATTTGATTAAATGTTCGGGAAATTTAAATAAAATCGATGTTTGATAATAACAATGCTGAACAATATATACTCTGCAATTGAAAAATTGGGCATTAGTCCACAAAAACGTGCCTTGCATATTCAATTTTCCAATACCACGCTGAATGAACAAGTATTCTTGCAACGTATTGATGGGGAACATGCCTTAAGTGAAGGTTTGAATGTTCAGCTCATCTGTCTCTCAACTTCTGCCACCTTAGAACTCAAACAATTTATTGGTACACAAGTCGCAATCGATCAGGTGACCGATGCGGGGCAGCTTTTTCGTATTACCGGGATTATTACTGAAGCATTTCAAGGCCAAAGTGATGGCGCATTAACGCTATATAAGTTGACCTTAGAAGATGCAACGGCACTATGGCATAAGCGTCGTAATAGCCGCGTGTTTATGAATAAATCGGTCAAAGATGTGGTCGAGATTATTTTTAAGGAATGGCAAAAAAAGAGCCCACTTTTTGCAGCGAGCTTAAGTTTGGACTTAAGCGGCTTAAAGAAAGAGTATGACGTTCGACCATTCATGATGCAAAGTAATGAAACCGACTATGATTTTATTACTCGCTTACTACGCAGTGAAGGCATTCATTGGTTAATTGATGAAGCGCAGCATTTTGTCTCTTCCTCTTCAGCGCCACTCCAAGCCCAAAAGCTGCGTTTAATTGATGAAAATAGTCAATATCAGCCTCTAGATCGTCGCAATATCCGTTTTCATCGCAGTAGTGCGACTGAAAAAAATGACAGTATGACCAGTTTTATCGGTCAGCGCAGTCTGCAGCCGACGTCGGTACATGTGCAGCGGTGGCAGGCAGATGTGCTTGAACAGGACGAGGGTGGTGGTGCAGTACAAAGCAAGCATCTACATAGTCAAAATCAAGATAATGCGAGCTTAAGCTTAGAGCAGGCATGGCATGTGAGCCCTGCATGGATGCAAGATC
>NZ_VPBO01000021.1:0-68029 GCF_013418655.1 Acinetobacter sp. YH12128
AACTGAGGATCAGAAAGCTTGTTTGAATCGATGTATTTCATCCGCAGATTATGCACGAATGCTAAGAAATCCGGAGTGCAAATATTAACCAAAAAGAAGATCGTTTTTTGATTTATGAAAGAGATCTTATGTTCTTACGTTTTAGAAAAATTTTAAAAGAAACTCTACAGCAAACATAGAAATAGAAGAGTTAGAAACATCTCTCATTAATGATCATATTTTATAACATCAAACCCACAGCCAAAGCCTAAAAATTTTGGCTTTTTAATCACTCATTTTTTTCCCTCACATAATAAATCACCCCTGCCCGATCATCTGAAAAATAAAATGATTTTCCATCGATCTTATAAATATCTGCGGGTCGCCCATACACCGTTTTACCGACTAAAAAACCATCCATAAAGGTTTCTAGCTTTTGTCCTTTGCGCATAATTGTAATTTGATAGCCATGACCAATGGCTGCGTCGGTAGAACCATGCAAAGCCACTAAAAAAGCATTTTTAATCGTATCGTCCGTGTTTGGATCATCAAAATAATCAAAACCCAATGCAGAGGAATGTGAAGAAAAATAAGCATAGGGCGATGGAACATTTTTACAGCCTGATGCACGTTTAAATTTAGCATCCGCCAAGACTTTGCCCTGCCATGAATAACATGCGGGCCAGCCATAATCGGTATCATGCTTTAACGCATAAAAAGTTTCATCTGGCTTTTTATTTCCCAAATGATCAGAACCTTGATTAGTTGCAAATAGAAATCTACCGATCCATTTTAGCCCAACAGCATTACGCAAACCTGTCGCATACATCCGTTGCTCTGAACCATCAGGATTCATCTCGATGACTGAGGCTCGCACTTTTTCTTTTTCTACACAGGCGTTACAACTCGAACCAACCGACACATAAACTTTTCCATTCCCACCAATAGCAATCGTCCGCGTCAGATGCCAACCGCCGTATTTATAACTCAAACCATAATCTGGAAATGTCGCTAAAACCTCAGCCTTACCCGAAGGCTGAGTTTCACCTCTGTTGAATTTTTGCCGTGTCAGTTGGTGCGTTTCTGCCAAATAAAGCCAATCCTGTCCTTGAGCATCGGTATAAAACTGAACTGAATTTGGATTTCTCAAACCGGTCAGATAAGGAATGATTTTGCCAAATTTACCTGTGTCAGCATTCCAATCATCCAATATATAGACAGTACCTTTTTTATTATCTGTTAGATCATACATATCCGTGACAAACATTCTGCGATCAGGCGCTTGCGCAAAAAAGCGTACCCGTTTGAGACCTTCAGCAGCAGGAATGATCTCGAAATTTGCAGGCAAATTTAATGAAAACTGCTTGCCATTTTTTAAATGGATTGGATGAGGTACAAGCTTGGGTTGTTGAGCCCAACTGGTCATTGAACAGACGAAACCAAGGATCAAGATGGCGCTTATTTTTATCATATTTAAATACATCTCAATGAATCATGTATATCTGTATTCATCATAGATGCCTTGTATCTATTTTATTCAATTTATATTTTTAGAAAACATTATACTTTTGAAAAGAAAGGTTTTTTTAAATCACATATGCTGGTGCAGCACACAACAGTCAAAAATAAGGAGGAACTTTATTCCCCCTCACGTCTTCGTTTTTAAATCATGATTTTAATCAAAATCCATGAAACAACTTATTCATGTCTTTGCATACATATTCTTTAAAATGATAGGCGCGCGCATATTTGGCATCAAATTTAGCTTCTAAATCGCCTTTTTTGAAAATATAAACCCGATCCTCTTTACTGACTAAAAACTCTGCACCCAGTTTCATCAAAAGCGCATCAATTTTATCTTCATCTGCAATCGATTCATCTGCATTGATTTTATCGTAATTGCGTTTAATGCCTTTAATAAACATCGCGCTGCCTCTGAGAAAATAACAATGCGCGATTAAATCAGAGTCCTGCTTTTTTGCAAAGGCTTTTGATGCAATAAAGTCATGGCATTTAAAGCGCTAAGGGCAATCAACATTATTTTATAAAAACGCTTTAAATCACAATTCCTCACTTTACATTTACGTAAATCTACCTATGATGTAAAAACCGACAAAAATAACCACCAAAACACATAAACGGAATTATGTGCATGATTTACAAAAGGTTTTAAGATGAAAAAAATCCTACTTGCAAGCATTTTGGCAATGAGCACTCAATTCGCTTTTGCTGAAACTAAAACAGATGCCGTCGATCCTGAATTTGCTAAAGTGGAAGCCATGGTCAAGGCCAAAGATATGAATGGCGCCTACCAAACACTGAGCAAGCTTGCAGCAAAAGGTAATGCTCAGGCCATTTATAATTTGGGCTATCTTACTCAAACAGGTCAAGGCGTAGCGAAGGATGAGAAAAAAGCCATCCAACTCTATGAACAGGCTGCAGCCAAAGGCTACCCTGTTGCTAACTATGTTTTAGGTAAAAATTATGCAACGGGCACACTGGGCTTAAAACAAGACACCAATAAGGCCAAACAATATTTAGAACGCGCATCTTCGGCAGGTTTTGACGATGCCTCCATCGACTATGCCATTTTACTTTTTGCAGAAAATAAACCTGAGTCAGATAAATTGGCACTCAGCAAACTTGATCCGCTGATTAAAAAAGGCAACTACCCTGCGATTCATGCCAAAGCACTTTATGACATCAGTGCGGGCTTTAAAGCTAAAAATGAAAAGCCTATTCAGCAAGGTCTAAATAGCATTCAAGAGTTAGTAAAAAAAGGCTATGTCCCTGCATTGATGGCGGTGGGCAATATGTTTGTAAATGGCAATATCATCCCGCAAAATTTGCCTGAAGCTAAAAAAATATTCAGTGCATTAGCCAAAGAAAATATTCCACAAGCCAAAGAATCTTTGGCAACCGTGGATAAAATGATTGCTGAACAAGCCAAAGCACCTAAAGCCAATGCGAAAAAGAGTTAATTGAGCATTAAAAAAAGCCCTGCACATGCAGGGCTTTTTCATGGGTTTAAGCAAATCTTGAGCTGATCAAAATCACGCCCACCACAGACTGATTAATACACCTGTTACGACAAAGCCCAAGATAGTACTCATCAACAAAGGCGTTAAGGTCTTTTCATTTAAGCCATAAACTTGTCCAAGCATGGCAAAAATCGTCGGCATCGGTAATGCGGCAATAATCGTCCCTGCATATAACATCTCTTGGCTGACATCGGTCAAATAACGTAAGCCTAAATAAGTCAGTAAAGGCATCACCAAGTTGCTTGAAATCACCAAATAGAAGCTCTGAGCATTCACATACTTTAAGCTCATACCGACAATCCCACCACCAATTGCAAACAGCGCCAATGGTGAAGCCGTTTGACCTAACATCGCCAGTACATCATTGATTTGATGAGGCAAACGGATTTGGAAAATTGCAAAACCAATCCCTAGCATTACCCCTGCAAAGAGTGGATTTTTTAACAGGGTCAATAAGGTATTTTTGATGATGTCGCCAATATTGGCTTTTTGCTGTGAACTTCCTAATTGCGCAAGGACCAGCACCGTTGGAATCAGCAGCACACTTTCAATGATGACGATTAATGAGGTATAGGTCATCGCATTTTGACCGACCAATAAGCTTAGGACTGCAGTGCCAATTAAACCTGTATTTGACATACCAGCGCCTAATGAAAGTACCGCTGTTTGCGACATATTATTTTTAAAATGTGTCGACAATAGCCAATAGGCCATGCCATACAATAAAAATGTGACTCCGGTATAAACAAAGAAATAGCCGGGATACCAAATTTGATGCAAATCTTTAGAAGCTAATGACTGAAAAAACAAAGCAGGCAGTGCAATCTTAATCACAAATGCGCCAATGGTTCCAACTTGTTCTTTACTCAATAAACTGCATTTTACCGACAGATATCCCAAGGCCAAAAGAAAAAAGATTGGACCAATCACCTCAAAGACCATACGAAATATCCTGTGTAATAGACTCTTCCATCCACACCCTCAACCTGAGAGTGTAGATCGGACCGCTATAAATTTTGAAAATTAGAAAGCCGTAAATTGACTTCTTTGTGCATGCGGCTGACAGCGTAAGTACTGCGGAGAAATTTTTAGGTTTTCACCGAGTTCAGCAGCGGCATGCCATGGCCAACGCGGGTCATATTGAATTGCACGAGCAAGACCAATCGCATCTGCCATGCCATATTGTAAAATGCCTTCGGCTTGCATTGCTTCGGTAATTAAACCCACAGCAATTACGGGAACCTGAACGGCTTGCTTTATGGCTTCAGCAAAAGGCACTTGATAACTGGCTTGTAATTGAATTTTTTGCGCAACATCTAAGCCGCCACTAGAGACATGAATATAGGCTGTGCCTAGTTGTGCAAGCGCTTTTGACAAGCCAACAGCCGAGTCTAGATCCCAACTCGGTGCTTCAGTATATTCCATCCAGTCGGTTGCGGAAATACGTACCCCAATTGGATAATCTTCAGGAACGGCATTTTTCATGGCTTGGAACACTTCAAGCGTCAGCCGAATGCGATTTTCCAGACTGCCACCATATTCATCGCTACGTTGATTCGACAATGGTGACATAAATTGATGCAGCAAATAACCATGTGCAGCATGTAGCTCAATTAAGTCAAAGCCCGCATCTACTGCACGTTTTGTTGAATCGGCAAAGTCTTGAATGATCTGCTGGATTTCATCTCGGCTTAAAGCATGGGGGGCATGATCTGTGGCATTAAAGGGCAAATCACTTGCTGAAACAGTTTGCCATCCTTGAGGATGATCTGGGGGTAATTGTCCATGTCCTGCCCATGGTTTATCTGTCGATGCCTTACGACCCGCATGTGCCAGTTGGATAGCAAATGGCATAGGTGAAAGTGATTTCACCTTGGCCAATAGTGCCTTCATCTGTGCGCGTTGCATATCATTCCAAAGACCGAGGTCTGCATAGCTAATGCGTCCCTCTGCCTGTACAGCCGTTGCCTCGACGATACAAAGTCCGGCACCTGACAAGGCATAATTCGCCCATTGTTGTTCATGCCAATAGCTTAACTCCCCTTGCTCATTGGCAGAATATTGACACATGGGTGCAATCACGATTCGATTACTCAGCCCCAATGTTCCAAACTGAATTGGTTGAAATAACAACGCCACATTACTCTCCTTTTAGAAGGCTTTGGTCACACTTAATCCTGCACTCCAATTCAAACCATCAGCAGGCTCATAATAACGATAGACGCCTTGTGATCCTGATGTATTGACGATAACTGAACCCACATAGTCTTCATCAAAAAGATTATCTATTCGTGCATAGCTACGTACTTTCCAATCATTGTTTTTCCACAAATAGCCAACATTAACAGACGTCACGCTATAGCTTGGAGCTGTTTCAGAATTAGCATCATTGGCATAAATCTTGTCCATATAACGCACTTCAACACCCGCATTAAAACCAGCTTCAGGTTGCCATCCTAGCGCAGCATAAGCTTGGTTCTTTGCAATACCTGGGATGTAATTACCCTTTTCAATTGCTATACCATCAGAATTTGAATAGGGAGAATCAAATTTTGCATCAATATAGCTATAACTCGCTTGTGCAGTTAAATCGTTCCAAAGCTTATGTTGCCAAGAAAACTCAATACCTTTTCTCAATGTTTGATCGGCATTTTTATAAACTGTGCGACCTGCATCACTCAGGTATGAAACAATATCATCATGCGTTTTTATATAAAAACCTGCCAAAGTGAATAAACCATAATCATTTTGCGCCTTAAAGCCTAACTCATAGTTATCACTTGAAGATGGATCTAAATCATTATTTATTCCGCCGATGATTTGACTCGGTTCAACTGGATCTAAACGGTAGGCACTTTCTGTAAAGGTCGGTGTTTCAAAACCTTTCGCAAAACTGATATAACTCGTCAAATCATGAGTAATTTCCCAAGATAATGCCGCTGATGGTAAAAATTTATCATACTTATTTTTACCACTATCATCACCATTAGCTAAATAGCGATCTTTAGATTCATAACGAACATTGCTATAACGCAAGCCAGTGTCTAATCGAACTGTAGGTAAAAATTGCCACGAAGCTTGTAAATAAGGATCTATATTCCAAAGGGTATTATTTTCTTCTCGGCGTAAATTTCCCTTATGACCAAAATCATAATCTGTTGCAGAAGTATTAACAGAAGTTCTTTTGAAATTTTCATAACCACGTCGTTCTTCATCCATTTGATCAACAGCCAAGCCTAAGCTAAGACGTGTATTTGGCAATAAATCCTTACCTGTCCAACGGAAATTTGCTCCATAATAATCCCTATCAAAATCAATCACCCCACCTGCATGCTCGGGATTTCTTTGCACAGTATTTGGAATACCTTGATACTGAGTGACTTCACGATGTCCTACATAACCCATTACATAAATTTCATGACGATCATTGATTGGTTTAGTCCAAGTTAAACCTGTTTGTGTTTGTTGAATCTCTTTACGTACATCATATTTCAAAACATTTGCTTGAACTTGCTTAGGATTTTCTTTCCATTCTTGTTGACTCAACCCTTGTGGATCATCGGCATTAATATCCACATGATTCACAATCCAATTAACCTTGGAACCATCATCCAGATCCCAAGTCAGTTTTGCATTGCTGAGTACCTTATTTGCAGCACTATGATCACGGTAACCATCAGTTTCAAAATAAGAAGAACTGACAACATAGCTAGGCTCATTGGCCCGTTCTGAGCCACCTTGCAGCACAATATCAGCACGACTTTTATGATGACTGCCGCCCGAATAGCCGAGTTCGATAGAGTCTTTTCCAGTACCTTGCTTGGTTGTTGTTAAGATTGCCCCACCCGAAGAATTACCGTATAAAGAGGAAAATGGCCCGCCCAATACCTCGATATGATTTAAGCTACTCATATCGATATTTGACGTCTGTCCCTGACCATCCGGCATGGTCGCAGGGATTCCATCAACATATAAACGGATACCACGCACACCAAATGTTGAACGAGCGCCAAAGCCTCGCATAGACAGTTGCAAGTCTTGTGCATAGTTTTCACGGTTATTCAGTTGTAGTCCGGGCACACCTTTTAAGGTTTCAGACAGATTCACACCCGTATTGTTATTATTTTCAGCTTGCTGTACCCGGTATACCGATGCCGGTGTTTTTAACCATGTGGTATTGGTTCGTGGTGCTTCAATGGTAATCTCAGGAAGTAAAACAGGTTCCGTAGAACCTGTTTCTGCATACAACTGTTGACTAATACATGCCGTCAGGCAAAGTAAATGTGTCTTAAATGATGTGACGTTAAATTTACTTTGCATAGAGCACCTATTTTGACATTAGAATATTACCTTAGAGCTTAAACCAATTAGGAAAGCATCATCAACCCGATTTGTTGAGCCTGGGTTAATCACATATTGTAAACTTGGGCGAATCATCAACCATTTCGTAGGGTTATGGCTATAGTTCAACTCGACATTATATTCTGCGCTTGCATCAAATTTCTCAGCAGAAAGTCGATCATTGACATGCACACGGTTCACGCCCAAGCCAACCATATCGTTTGGTAAACGATCGGCCAATCCAATATATTTCAAACCCAGCTGCTGTGAGTTATCAACTTTTGTGGTGACACGATCATGCCAAGTAAAATTAGCAAAGCTATGCAAGCCACGTTTGCCTTCACCTGTAGACGTTAACTGTTGCTCAATCGCTACCCAACCACCAAAGGTACGATCTTCAGCTTCACCCGAAATAATGTCTTTTTGATTTTTTACATTATCTGCAGTGTTGTACATCGCACCAAAGCGGTAGCTGCCCGGTAAGCCATTGACCAATGATTTTGGTGTCCAAACCAATTCTACGGGAATGGTTACGCCATCAGCATGATCTGTATCTAGACTCCAACCTTGACCTTCTGCTTTGGCATTACCATTGTCAGGGTTAAATTCATAAACACCGACTTGTGCCGCAAGTTCTGGTGTCGCTTGGTATTTCACACGTCCACCCCATTGTGAAACTGGGGTATTCATCCACATAGAACCTTGCCATTTACCCATTTGTGCAGCACAAAAGGCATTGCTGGCAAAATCACACGCCATCACGTTAAAGTCCATACCTAGACCTAAACGGCCTGCTTTAATGCTTAAGCCTTGCTGTTTAAATTGCTTTTCAATAGACAGTTCAGATAAGCGAGTTTTCTGATTACCACGGCCAAAATTGGCTTGTGCATTTGCCAATTGAGGAACATCCCCTTGCAAATCACGAACTGAGGTACTTTGACCTTGACGAGCAGTCATTACAGCACGCACAGTCACGCCATCCCAACCTGCGAGTTTTTCCATATCAAGCTGTGTACCTAACCACAATTGGCTGGCTACCGTTGCTGAATGTCCCGGATTACGACCGCCATCGGCAAGATAGGCAGCATCAGCAGCAATATTGGCCTCAAACTTCACACCTTGTTGTGCAAGTTCGGTACGTTTACCATCCCAATCCCCGAGCATGTACTGACCTTTAGTGTCGAATGCTTCTGCGGCGTGAACATGTGTCATGGCTGCTGCAACAAATGCAGGTAGAAAAGCTAGACTGTATTTTTTCATGGTAAAACCTAAATCTGGAGAGAGTCTCTAGACAAGCCACATGGCTTAAAATCTAATGTCACAAAAATTACATAATTTTTCACGTTCTATCTCAGCATTATTTTTATCATTCACAAAACTTTAATTTATCAATAAGTGATTTTAAATAAATCTATTGTTATGAAATATTTTTAGTTATTATTTTTCAATATTTTATAATTTTAATAATTCAAACTATCTACTTCCAATCTATTATTCCAACTCATTATTGTGACTTATTGGTTTACTATTCTCACAATTAATAATCAATAGCCTGTTCAAACATCCCCTCAGACCGCGATGAAACTTGCATTCTGTTGGGCTAGACCCAATAGTATGCATAACTTGAATGACCCATTGCTTCGACCTTTATGCCTGAATTACCAGAAGTAGAAACCACTAAAACCAGTTTATTGCCATTATTGAATGAAAAGGTTCTCAAAGTTGAGGTTTTTCAGTCGAGCCTGCGTTGGCCTATTCCTGACGACATTCAAAAACTCGTCGGACAAAAGCTGCTTCAGCTCAGCCGTCGATCAAAATATATTTTGGCTGAATTTGAACAGGACAGCATGCTATGGCATTTGGGCATGTCTGGCAGTTTTCGGATTTGTGAAGGTCATGAAGCATTACGAAAGCATGATCATCTGGTGATTCATTTTGAAGATATGCAATTACGCTATCATGATCCGCGCCGTTTTGGCTGTATTTTATGGTTAGATGCATCATCTCAAAGCAAACTGATTGACACGCTTGGCCCTGAACCGCTGAGTGATGCGTTTAATGCTGAATACTTATTCCAAAAATTTAAAAATAAACAGACCGGTATCAAAGTGTCGATCATGGACAATCATATTGTGGTTGGTGTCGGCAATATCTATGCAACGGAAAGCTTATTTAACTTAGGCATACACCCTGCGCAGCCTGCATCAAGTTTGAGTTTTGAACAAGTTGAAAAAATGGTCATCGAAATCAAACGCATTTTAAAACAGGCAATTGATTTAGGCGGTTCGACGTTACGTGATTACACCAATGCGATGGGCGAAAATGGTTATTTCCAACAAACTCTGCTCGCCTACGGACGTGCCGGTGAAATGTGCATCAACTGTGAAACCATCTTGCAAAATATCAAACTAGGGCAACGTGCATCGGTGTTTTGCCCAGAGTGTCAGCCTTTAAAAAAGGTTAAAATGCTGAGTAAGAAAACCGTGAAAGGAAATAACGCATGAAGTCTGCGATTGTTCGCCACATATTAGTTAAAGATAAAGAACTATGTGAGCAACTGAAAAAGAAAATCAAAGGCGGTGCGGACTTTGCCAAAATTGCAAAGCAGCATTCGACATGCCCTTCGGGTAAAAAAGGCGGTGAGCTTGGCGACATTAAAAAAGGCCAACTGGTTGGTCCAATTGATAAGGCAGTTTTTACTTTGCCCGAACGTGAACTGCATGGCCCGATCAAAAGCCAGTTTGGCTGGCATTTGTTAGAAATTAAGTTTCGGATGGATTTTTAATCTCCTAAATCCCCCCTTTGAAAAGAAGGAATTCTCCTCCCTTTTTAAAATGGAGGTCGGAAGGGATTCAATAAAAAACGGCACTTCAAAGTGCCATTTTAAATGCTAAAGGATTAACCTTTACGTTTTAATTCATCACGAATTTCACGAAGTAATTCGATATCTTCTGGAGTCGCCTCTGGAGCTGGCTCTTCAACTTTTTGACGGCGCAATTTGTTCATCAATTTCACTAACCAGAATACGACCCATGCCAAAAGCAAGAAGTTGATTAAGATAGTTAAGAAGTTACCGTAAGCCAACACATTAAGGCCTGCATCCTGTGCTGCTTTGAGCGTGGTGAGGTTATTTGGATTATCGCCCAATACTAAGAACCAATTTGAATAATCAACGTCACCACCAAGGATCCAAGAAATAAAAGGCATGATAATGTCTTTTACCATGGAATCGATGATTTTACCGAAAGCACCACCAATGATGACACCTACAGCCAAGTCCATCACGTTGCCTTTTACGGCAAATTCTCTAAATTCTTGAATAATACTCATGTGATCTCCAGAAATTTTTTCAGCTTTAATTTTGTGACGAAGTATACATTATATCTGTATAACTATTTCCACCTAATTTACTTGGTTTATATTAGATTCTAAATACCATGTATAAAAATTCACACAAAACATTTTTGATTTTGGTAATACATTCTATTAAAAAGGATTTATCAAAATTATGCATGTCGAATTAAATGAATAAAGTCATTCAATTTTTGCATTTTTATTCAAAACGCCCATGCATAAAAAAACCGCTAACCTAAGTCAGCGGTTTTTTTGAAACTGTAAAATTAAACGTTACGGTTACGTTTACGTTCGTTTTCAGTCAACCAGCGTTTACGGATACGGATTGACTTAGGCGTTACTTCAACTAATTCGTCGTCTTCAATAAATTCAAGCGCTTGTTCAAGCGTAAATTCAATGTGCGGAACAAGAGTCAACGCATCATCAGTACCAGAAGCACGTACGTTAGTTAGCTGTTTCGCTTTAGTTGGGTTAACAGTCATGTCGTCTGAACGTGAGTTAATACCAACGATCATGCCTTCATAAACTTCTAACTGAGGTTTAGCGAATAGACGGCCACGGTCTTGTAAGCTGAATAGTGCATAGCCCAAGCAAGTACCTTGAACCATAGAAATCAACACACCATTTTGACGTTTCGCAACAGTACCTTGTTTCATAGGACCGTAGTGCGAGAAGCTTGAAGTCATGATACCTGTACCTGAAGTCATAGTTAAGAATTCAGAACGGAAACCAATCAAACCACGTGAAGGAACTGTTGCTTCAATACGGATACGGCCTTTACCGTCAACTTCCATATTGGTCATTTCACCTTTACGGTGACCCATTTGTTCCATTACAGCGCCTTGGTGCTGCTCTTCAACGTCAAACGTTACGTTTTCGTATGGCTCTTGTTTTTCACCATCAATTTCTTTGATGATTACTTGTGGACGTGATACGCCCATTTCAAAGCCTTCACGACGCATGTTTTCAATAAGAACTGAAAGGTGAAGCTCACCACGACCAGATACTTTGAAACGGTCAGGACTGTCAGTATCTTCAACACGTAATGCTACGTTGTGAATCAATTCGCGATCTAGACGTTCACGGATATTACGTGAAGTTACGAATTTACCTTCTTTACCAGCAAACGGTGAGTTGTTTACTTGGAAAGTCATCGATACTGTAGGTTCGTCTACAGAAAGTGCAGGTAAAGCTTCAACTGCTTTTGGATCACAGATTGTGTCAGAGATATGAAGTTCATCGATACCCGTTACACAAACGATGTCACCAGCAGAAGCTGATTCAACATCGATACGCTCTAAACCATGGTAACCCATGATTTTTAAGATACGACCGTTACGTGTTTTACCGTCTTTGTCGATTACAGTTACAGGAGTGTTTAATTTCACTGAACCACGTTGGATACGACCAACACCGATAACACCTACGAAGCTGTTATAGTCAAGTGAAGACACTTGCATTTGGAATGGACCATCAACGTCAACTGCTGGTGGCTCAACGATGTCTACAATTGTTTCAAACAATGGAGTCATGTCTTCAGCAAGTTCTTCTGGAGAAGGACCCGCTACACCGCGAAGACCAGAAGCATAAACAACTGGGAAGTCTAGCTGTTCGTCAGTACCACCAAGGTTGTCAAACAAGTCAAATACTTGGTCAATTACCCAGTCAGGACGCGCGTTTGGCTTGTCTACTTTGTTGATAATTACGATTGGTTTCAAACCACGTGCGAACGCTTTTTGCGTTACGAAACGAGTTTGTGGCATTGGACCTTCTTGAGAGTCAACAAGAAGAAGTACGCAGTCAACCATCGACATTACACGTTCAACTTCACCACCGAAGTCGGCGTGTCCCGGGGTGTCCACGATGTTAATACGGTATTCAGTGTCAGTACGTTTGTCTAACCATTTGATTGCAGTGTTTTTTGCAAGAATGGTAATACCACGTTCAGACTCAATCGCGCCTGAATCCATTACACGTTCGATCTCGCCTGCACGATCACCAAGAGCACCTGATTGCTGTAAAAGTTTGTCTACAAGAGTAGTTTTACCATGGTCGACGTGCGCGATGATGGCAATGTTACGGAGAGTTTTAATATCTGACATGTGAATTCGATACGCCTAAAGTTTGAGGGCAAATTATACAGAAAAAATATAGATTTTAGTAGTGACAGTTTATTGACAATCGCATTTTTTTTGACGACTGGTACGCTTTTGGTTTTGTAAAGCTGTGTAAACAGATTAGAATAGCGCCACCTAGCCTTAATTTTCAGTGCCGCATGTCTGATTTAAACCAATCTCCCGAAGCAAAAGATCAACTCGATTTAGTCTATGGATTGAATGATCGACCAAAACCTTTTATTGCTTTTCTCGCTGCGTTCCAACATTTATTGGCCATTATTGTCCCGATTGTGACGCCGGGTCTGCTGATCTGTTTAGCACTTGGTGTATCAAAAGAAGACACTAATATGATTCTTTCGATGTCATTGGTGATCTCTGGTATCGCAACTTTTTTACAATGTAAAAAAGTCGGCCCATTTGGTGCAGGTCTCCTGATTGTACAAGGAACCAGCTTTAACTTTATTGGTCCTATTATCGGTATTGGTTCTGCGATGGTTGCGGCAGGCACACCTGTAGAAGCAGTCATGGCATCTATCTTTGGTGTGGTGATCGCGGGTTCATTCATTGAAATGGGTGTGTCACGGATCTTACCGTGGGTGAAAAAACTGATTACCCCATTGGTAACAGGTATTGTGGTGCTCTTGATCGGTCTGACTTTAATTAAAGAAGGCCTGATCAGCATGGGTGGTGGTTATCAAGCTATGGGCGATAAAACATTTGCCAATGCAGACAACCTCATCATGTCATGTACCGTTTTGGCACTGATCATTTTATTGAACCGTGTGCGTATTACATGGGTAAAAAGTTCTGCCATCCTAATTGCCTTAGTCGTGGGTTACATCCTTGCAGGCTTTATGGGTCATTTAAACTTTGATGGCTTAAAAGATGCGCCACTGGTTCAAATTCCAACACCGATGCACTTTGGCTTAAGCTTCTCTTGGAGCTTGTTTATTCCAATGGCATTTATCTACCTTGTGACATCTTTGGAAGCGATTGGCGATATTACCGCGACTTCTAAGCTTTCAAATCAAGCTGTAGATGGCCCTGAATGGATGAAGCGTATTAAAGGTGGTGTATTGGTGAATGGTGCAAACTCATTCCTTGCCGGTATCTTTAACACGTTCCCAAGTTCTGTTTTCGCGCAAAACAACGGTGTCATTCAGTTAACAGGTGTTGCAAGCCGCTATGTAGGCATTTGGATTGCTGCCCTATTGGTTATTTTAGGCTTACTTCCTGCTGTAGCAGGTGTCATTCAGGCAGTTCCACAAGCCGTGCTTGGTGGTGCTGTGATGGTGATGTTTGGTGCCGTGGCTGCCTCGGGTATTAATATCTTGTCAGGCATTCATTTAGACCGCCGCGCACTATTAATCATTGCAATTTCACTGGCATTGGGTCTAGGTGTTGCACAAGTACCACAAATCCTTGAACATCTTCCTGAATTGTTCCGTAATATCTTCAGTTCAGGCGTTGCCACTGGTGGTATCGCTGCCCTTATTTTGAATATTGTTCTTCCTGAAGTGAAGAAGTAAGTTCATTTGTCAAAGAACACTGCCTAGGTTCCGCCCTAGGCAGTGTTTTTTATGATGGAGAAATCTATGGATCTCACAAGTGAAGTCGTTATACGACAGATCGATTTATTACAAGATCGCGTGCTTTTCGTAAATGCACCGACAGATGACTTACTCAGTCAATTGAATGACAATATTAAGCCATCGATTTGGTGCTGGAATTTTAATGATTTTCAGTACTTTCAAAATCAACAGTCAAACGTCCATTTTGGTGTCGATTTTCCTGAAGGTCAGTTTGATCAAGCGGTTATTTTTGTTCCTAAATCAAAAGAACTGCTGAATTATTTATTACACAATGTGGCAAGTCACCTTGCTCAAGGTGCGTCTATTTTCCTCGTGGGTGAGAAAAAAGGCGGTGTTGAACGCGCAGCAAAACAATTACAACCCTTTGGTAAAACCCTAAAAATTGATAGTGCGCGTCACTGTCAAATGTGGCAAACCCTCTTAGAAAAAACTGTAACACTCAAGCCACTACAAGATTGGGTGCAAAAATATCCAGTTGAGACTCCAAATGGTGAGCTTACGATTTGCGCACTGCCGGGCGTATTTAGCCAGAACCGTTTAGATGTGGGTACGGCTACCTTATTGCCTTATTTATCACAAGTCACTTCGGGCAAAATTGCTGATTTCGGCTGTGGTGCGGGTGTCATCAGTGCTTATTTAGCCAAACTGAATCCTAAAAATCGTATCTTTGCCATGGATGTAGATGCTTTTGCACTGGCTTCTACACAAATGACATTTGAACAAAATTTGCTTGAACCTGAACAACTTGAGATTAAAGCGGTCACAGGAATCGAGGATGCACCACTATTTTTACATGCCGTAGTCAGCAATCCACCCTTCCATCAAGGGATTCAAACCGACTACAATGCCAGTGAAAATCTATGCAAAACTTCGCGCAGACATTTGAAGTCTGGGGGTGAGCTTTGGATTGTTGCCAACCGATTCCTCAATTATCCGACTTTAATTGAGCAGCATTATGGTCAATGTACAATCAAAGCCGACCAACAAGGATTTAAAGTCTTGTTTGCGAGCACGCAAAAAAATCTTAAGGAACAATGATGAGCGAAACTCAAAAACCAGCTCAGCTTCAGCGTAAGTTGGGTGCTCGCCATCTCAACATGATTGCAATTGGTGGATCAATTGGTACAGGTTTATTCCTTGCCTCAGGTGCAACCATTGCCAATGCAGGCCCGGGTGGCGCCCTGCTTGCATACTGCTTAATTGGTATCATGATTTACTTCTTGATGACCAGTCTAGGTGAGCTTGCAACACATAATCCAACTTCGGGTGCATTCTTTACCTACGGCACCAAATATGTCGAGGGTGGTTTCGGCTTCGCTTTGGGTTGGAACTATTGGTATAACTGGGCGATTACCGTGGCATTTGAATTGGTTGCAGTCCAATTCATTATGAAATTCTGGTTTCCAGATATTCCGGGCTTTTACTGGAGTGCGATTTTCCTCGCAATCGTCTTTGCCATTAATGCGCTGACCGTAAAAGGCTTCGGTGAATCCGAATTCTTCTTCTCGCTTGTTAAAGTGCTCGCAATTGTTGCCTTTATCATTATCGGCCTGTTTATGATTGGTAAAATCATGCTGACACCGGGCGTAGAAACATTTGCCAACTGGACCAAGGGTGAAGCCCCATTTGTCGGCGGTTTATCTGCCTTGATTGGTGTGGCCATGATTGCCGGTTTCTCTTTCCAAGGGACTGAAATGGTTGGTGTGGCTGCAGGTGAATCGAAAGATCCTGAAAAGACCATTCCTATTGCCATCAAGCAAATTTTCTGGCGTATCTTGTTGTTTTATATCGTGTGTATCTTTATTATCGGCACTCTCATTGCCTATGATGACCCACGTTTATTACAAGCAGCATCTACTGAAAATATTGCACTTTCACCATTTACCTTACTGTATGAAAAAGCAGGTTTTGCTTTTGCTGCATCGGTGATGAATGCGGTGATCTTGACTGCGATTTTATCAGCGGGTAACTCTGGTATGTACTCCTCTACTCGTATGCTGTTTGATATGGCACGTAAAGGCAGTGCGCCGAAAGTCTTTGGTCGCTTAGATGCACGTGGCGTACCGATGAATGCGCTTTATGCAACAACGGCGATTGCGGCACTGTGCTTCTTAACCACTTTTATCGGTGAACAAGCGGTATTTAACTGGTTACTGAACATGTCAGGTATGTGTGGCTTTATTGTGTGGCTCGGTATTGCAGTTTCACATTATCGCTTCCGTAAAGGCTACTTGGCTCAAGGCAATAAATTAGAAGATCTTGCTTACCGTGCAAAATTCTTCCCATTTGCACCGTGGTTTGCCTTTATTTTGTGTGCCATCGTGGTCCTTGGTCAGAACTATCAAGCCGTTTTAGATGGTGAGTGGTTAGCCGTTGTTTCTACCTATATTGGTATTTTCTTATTCCTTGCCATTTGGTTCGGTTATAAGTGGAAACACAAAACTAAGTTTGTTTCATATCAAGAAATGGATGTAAAACCGATGAAAGTTGATCAAGAATAATGTGATCACTGAATAAAAAAAGCAGCTCCTAAGCTGCTTTTTTTATGGCTAAAATTGTATCTCAATACATTCACGCTTTAACAAAATATTTCGTGAGTGATGTTGAGGAATGATGTCTGATCTATCATCAACAACTGATAGGCTGACGCAATCATGTTAAGCAGCAAAATAAAAACGCCCAATGCAATGCATCAGGCGTTTGTTCAAAAGTAACTACGTTTTCAGGTTTGATTTTCAATACTTAAGAAGCATTATGCTGTTGTACAAAGGCAATAAACTCGTCTTCGCTCATCACAGGTACACCCAGCTTTTCAGCCTTTTCTAATTTAGAACCTGCCTTTTCACCTGCAACTACACATTTGGTTTTACCCGAAACACTACCACTGACACGTGCGCCTAAGGCTTGAAGCATTTGCGTCGCTTCATCACGCCCCATGGTACTCAATGTTCCAGTAATCACCCAACTCTCGCCATTCAGCGGCTGACGACTTGGTGCAACAGGTGCATCCCAATGAATCCCAGCTGCCAACAAACGATCAACCACTTCGAGGTTATGCGGCGCTTGGAAAAAGTCGACAATCCATTCAGCGGTAATATCACCAACGTCTGGCGTTTTTTTCAAGGATTCGAGATCTGCATGACGAATCGCATCAAAGGTTTGGAAGGTATTGGCGAGCATGCGTGCCGTGGTTTCACCCACGCCTCGAATGCCAAGTGCATAAATAAATGCGCCTAGTGTCGTTTTCTTACTATTTTCAATAGAATCGATGAGGTTTTGAACCGACTTCTCGCCCATTTTTTCAATAGTCAGTAATTTTTCACGATGCGCATGCAAGCTATAAATATCAGCAACATCTTTGAGCAGATCCAAATGTAAAAGTGATTCCGCCCAACGGTCGCCTAAGCCCTCAATGTCCATAGCTTTACGCGATACAAAGTGACGAATCGCCTCAATACGCTGTGCAGCACAGTACAAACCACCTGAACAACGTGCCAAGGCTTCACCTTCGGGCATCACCACTGGAGATGAGCAGACTGGGCAATATGCAGGTAACTGAACTTCTACCGTATCTACAGGACGGAATTCAGGCCATACTTTTTCCACTTTTGGAATCACATCGCCACTACGGTAGACACTGACTGTATCACCCACACGGACATCTAAACGGTGAATTTCACCAATATTATGTAGAGTGACATTGGAAACCGTTACGCCACCGACTGCAACAGGATTTAAACGTGCGACTGGAGTTAAAGTCCCTGTACGCCCCACTTGCCAATCAATATTTTCAACTGTCGTCAGCGCTGCAATTGCAGGGAATTTATATGCCGTTGCCCAGCGCGGTTCACGACTTAAAAAGCCCAGTGTTTGCTGTTGCTTCAGGCTGTTTACCTTAATCACCATGCCATCAATTTCAACGCTCAGGCTTGGACGATCAATGATCATTTGCTCATATGCAGCTTGTACGTCCTGAATGCTGTCACATATAAAGTGACGTTCACCGACAGCAAAACCAAACTGTGTCAGCCACTCAAGACTTGCAGACATGGTGGTTTGCCCATGATGTGGTTCACACTGTGCAATGCCATAGGCATAAAAAGCCAAAGGACGCGAAGCCGCAATTGCAGGGTCGAGTTGACGTAAGCTTCCTGCTGCTGCATTTCGTGGATTGGCAAAGGTTTTTTCACCTTTGGCTTCGTTTTCAGCATTAAGCTTTTCAAAGCCTGATTTTGGCATCAGAACTTCACCACGGACTTCAAGCAGACTTGGAATTTCAGTCTGTGTAGAAGTCAGTACTTTAGGTAAATTACGAATGGTTTTTACATTTTGGGTAATGTCTTCCCCAGTTTCACCATCACCCCGTGTCACACCACGGACTAAAATACCATTTTCATACCAAAGAGAAATCGCCAGTCCATCAAATTTTAATTCGACATCATATTCAATTTTTTGATTCGGCAAGCGCTCTTCTACGCGGCGCGCAAAGGCAAATAAATCTTCTGCATTAAACACATTACCCAATGACAACATGGGTACTGCATGGGTTACAGATTCAAACTTGGACAAGGCCTTTCCACCCACTTTTGTGGTTGGTGTATCAGGTTGTACTAAATCAGGGTATTGCTCTTCTAAAGCTTTTAATTGGTGAAAAAGTTGATCATATTCACTGTCCTCAATTTCTGGCGTGTCCATGACATAGTAGGCATGGTTATGCTTCGCCAAGAGTTGAATCAGTTGTCGCATCTGTGCAACGACAGTGGATTGTTGTGTCATACATTCACCATAAAAAAGGGCGGTTCATGCTCCGCCCTCAAATTTCATTATCTGTTGCTATTATAGAAACCCACTCGGTGAGTTTCAATCAAAGACGCTTAGACTTCGATAGCTTGACCTTGACGATAATCAATCGCTTGATGACGCCAATGTTCACGCATCTGCGGTGTAAATTCTTGGTTATTTTGATCATACACAGTACCGTCAATTTCACGTGCAATTAGACGTGAAATGCTGTCCATGGTATCAAAGGCATTTTGTACATCGCTGTGTGGCAGCGCTAAGAAGAAGGCCAAACCTTTTACTTCTTCAGTCGATAAAGTTTCAAGATCAAAACCTTGCGCAGCGCCATCATTATTCATTTGCAATACAGAGAATAATAACTTTGTACCTTCTTCATCATAGCGATGGAAACAGGCCATTTCGCCAAAACGCAGGCCGTATTTGAGTAACACTTTTAATGCTTTTTCACCCGACAAGGCACGGCTATCAGGGAACACATTTAAGGCGATATAAGTTTCCGCAGTCGCTAAAGCACTTTCTTCATCAACAATTTTTTGTTCATGTAAATGCGCATCCAAAATACTGCTTTCTTCATCAAAATCGCTAATTTCAGCTTTTTCAATTGCGCTATTTACACTAAACTCTGGCGCTTTTTCTACAGGAACAGCGTCTGCCTGAACGTTCGTCGTAGGAGTCACGGCTTCATTGGCTACATCTACTACAGACGTATTTATCGTAGATTCAGTGGCTTCTGTAGGCAAAGTAGTGTCTTCTGTCGCAGTTTGAGCATTTTCAACTGAAACGGGATCCGTCGTAGTCGCCTCAGTCTTTGCCGTAGCCTCAACGCTCTGCTCTGCTTGTTCCGTTGCCGTTGCTTCTGGCGTTACATTTGCTTGAACAGCTTCAGTCGTTTCAACCGCTGTGACTTTTTCCTCAGCCAAAGTCGGCTCTACACGTTGCGTGGTTTCAGGTGTATTTAACTGATTGCGTACATGGCGCGGAATAACAGGTTGCTGACTATCAGGATCAATATGTAATTCGGTGTCAAGTGATGGCGCTGCATCTGCAGGTTTACGAAACATCATTCGAATACCCACAACCATGATAATTACAGCGATTACAATCCCAGCTATAGTGGTGATTTCCATGTTATGCCTCCGCAGCTAAACCGTATTCTTTGGCTTGCTCTATATTCACAGTCACTAATTTTGAAGTTCCTGGTTCTGGCATGGTCACACCAAGTAAGTCAGTTGCCATTGTCATAGCCAGTTTATTGTGTGTAATGTAGATAAATTGCACTTGTTCTGAAAGCTCTTTTACAAGATTACAAAATCTTCCTACATTTGCATCGTCTAAAGGTGCATCGACTTCGTCTAAAACGCAAAATGGTGCAGGATTTAGGCGGAAAATCGCAAAAACCAAAGCCAATGCGGTCAGTGCCTTTTCACCACCTGACAATAATGCCAAAGAGCTATTTCGTTTACCCGGTGGTCGTGCCATCAGTTTTACACCCGATTGCCAACCATCTTCAAGGCTTAAGCTTGCTTCACCACCATTAAATACTTTCGGAAATAACGCTTGAAGTTCTGTATTGACCTTATCAAAAGTGGTCATAAACAGCTTCCGCGTTTCCTGATCAATGCTTTTCATCGCAGCTTGCAGTTGTTCAACGGTCTTTTGCAAGTCATCAATTTGGTGGCTTAAATCATCAAAGCGTTTAGAAACTTCAGTATATTCTTCTGCCGCAGCCAAGTTGACTGCACCCAATTTATCAAACTGCTGCTGTGCTTTTTCGAGTTTTTGCTGATGGGATACCACATCAATGCTTAAACCTGTCAGCATTTCGCTGTTCATTTCTTTCAGCTGTTCAGAATAATGCTGCAAATCAGACTGCGCGGATTGCCAAGCCAAACGCTTTTCTTCCAATTGCGTACGCAATTTTTCATCTTGCTGTTGATGTGAATGGCGTTGTTCCGTCAATGTCTGTTGTTTGCTCTGAACATTATTGAGTTCAAGCTGCCAGTCATTCCAGGTTTTTTGTAAACGTTCAGTGACTTGAGCCTGTTCAGAATACTGTGACTCAAGCGCAGGCAATTCTAACTGTACTGGATCGACAAATTTCTTCGCCTGTTCCATCTGTCCAATAATTTGCTGAGTTTGCGCTTTTAAAAAGACCGTGTCTTTTTCTAATAATTCAATCTGTTGTTTCGTCTGTACAGACTGACGACGCACAATTTCCAATTCTTGCTGACTGTGTAATGCCACTTGCTGAGCACTTTCCAGTGCTAGACTCAACTCTTCAACTTGGAATTGCAAGGTTTTATAATTGGGCAAAGCTTGCTCAAGCTTCATTGTCAGCGCATGCAAATCAATTTCCAAATCGTCTTTTTGCATGGCATCTTCTTCGAGCTGCGCTTCAAGTTGCTGCAATTGATCTTCTAACTGCTGCTTTTGTAAAGCAAAAGCCTGATTGGAACTTTGTACCTTCGCAATGGCAACATCAGTATTTTGAATGTCTTTTTGCCAAGTTTTTAATTGGCTATGTTGCTGTTGCAGATTTTGCTGTAAAGCTTGTACGGCATTTTGCAACTCAGGCAATTGGCCTTCTAGTTGCGTTAGCTTTGGCTGCTGCGCTGCAAGTAATTCAGTCAATTCATCTAAGCGAATACGGTGGCTCAATGCACCTTGCCCTGCTTGGCTGTCCTCATCATAATCTAGACCAATCACCCAATCTGCACCGACATGATAACCATCGAGCGTGAGTATCGACTGACCAGCAGCCAGTTTAGCCTGATGGCTCAATGCCACTGTCAATGTTTCAGCAATCGCGACCTGCTGCCAGATCGAAAGTTGAGGGGCTTCAATCCACGTCGCCAAAGCATCTAATCCAACGATTTGTACTGCGGTGTGGTGATTGCCTTTGACTTGACGTGCAATACTGTCTTGAAAATTATCACTGTGTCCTAAGACTTGGGCACTCAGCCATTTAGACAAAAATTTCTCGACCAGTTGTGCATGCTGTTTACCCTGTGTGCTCAACTGCAACTGCTGCATTAAATGTTGACGCTGGCTTTGCTGCTTTGGACTGGCTTTAATCATCAATTGGTTTAGGTTTTTCTGCTCTGACAACAGCACCTGTATTTCTGACTTTAGCTGCAGCACCATATTTTTATGCTGTGCCTGCTGTTCTTGTGCAGCTGTAAGCTGTGCTTGAGTTTCGGCAATCACCTGCTCTTGTTGCACAATTTGTTGTTCGAGCTGTTGCTTATTTTGCTGATACTGCTCCAACTCATCTTGCTGCGCCTGATGCTGAATTTGACCTCGTTGCTGTTGCAGAGTCTCACGTTGTTGCTCAATACGACCAATATTTTTGGTCAATTGTTCACTCTGCGCCAGCATTTGTAGCTTTTGCTGTTGCTGCTTTTCGACTTGCCCACGGCATTGTTCAAATTGTTGAACTGCTTGTTGATGCTGAGCTTTCAAATCGGCCAATTGTTGAGTCTGATCTTGACTACTGCTTTCTTGGCGCTGTAATTGCTCAACAAATCCATCTTGCTGTTCTTGCAGCGTTTCCAGTTGTAACTCTAATAGCTGTAAACGTTCTTTGGTTTGAGCTTTTTGCTTTTCAAGCTCCACCAAACTTGCCGAATTTTGTGCAAATAAACCCTGCTTTTGCTCCAGCGTCATTTTCAACTCAGACAGTTTCTTTTCCGCCTGTTGCCATTCGCTTTGTAATGGCGTGGACTGTTGAATAAGCCGTTGAAATAAAGCACTGGTGGAAGATAAGTCATGCTCTAGAGTATTCAGCTCAGAACGAACCAGTTTGAAGGTTTCCCCGAGCTCATTCATCTGAAGCGTGTATTCTTGCTGTAAACGCATACTTTGCTCACATTGGAAAGACAGCACTTCGATCTTAATAGTACGAATTTGGGTTTCTAATTCTTTATATTGCACCGCCGTTTCAGACTGACGCTTTAAGGTTTTCAACTGAGACTTCAGTTCTGAGGCAATGTCTTCGAGACGTTCTAAATTTTGAGTGGTGTGTTCTAGATGCTGTAAAGTTTCACGACGACGAGCTTGATAGCGAGAAACCCCAGCTGCTTCTTCAATATACACACGCATTTCTTCAGGTTTGGCATCGACCAAACGGTTGATCATGCCCTGTTCAATAATCGCATACGAACGTGGACCTAAACCGGTACCTAAGAAAATATCGGTAATATCACGACGGCGGCATTTGGTGCCGTTGAGGAAATATTCGGATTTACCATCACGATTGACCTGACGACGAACTGCTAGTTCAGTATAGGCATTATAAGCGCCACCTAGCTTGCCATAGGTATTATCAAAACGCAGTTCAACACTCGCCATCCCGACTGGTTTACGCTTTGCTGTTCCGGTAAAAATAACATCTTGCATGGTGCCACCACGCAATTGACGGGCACTGGACTCCCCCATAACCCAGCGAATGGCATCAATCACATTGGATTTACCACAGCCGTTCGGTCCAACAACCGCACTACGGTTGCCTTCAAATTTTAGAGTTGTGCTATCGGCAAAAGATTTGAAGCCGGAAAGTTTTAAACTGCTTAAACGCATAATGTCCTGATCAGCGGCGTGAACGTCTCGCCCACGCTAATTCGATTTGTTTCATCCGTGTTAGTGATTCCAACACAAGGTTGCGTAAGTGTCGACAAAAATCTTCCATAAATAAAGTGGCTTGATGTGATTTTCTGATTAAAACTGCATCAGTCACCAATTTAAACAAATCAAAAGATTCTTGTAGTTCACGTCGTGAAATATTCAGTGTCAGAAAATAACTACGTCTGAGTGATGGCAACAATTCTTGGTAATAACGCATCAGGTAGGTATTTCCCACCATTTCATGCTGACGAGCCATGCCCTGAAAAATCAGATCATAAAACTTTTCAGTATTGCCTTGGCGAGTTTCCACGTCTAATTGTTCAAGTAATAACTGAATACGCTCAGCTTCATGGCTGCGCCACGTTTCCGCCATACGATGCACAATTTGACCCAACAATAATGCCGCAATATCAAATAATGAACGCACTTGTAAAGCCGACATTTCAGAGACTAAGGCGCCACGTCGCGGGTAGATTTCAATGAGTTGGGTCCGTTCTAAAATCAATAAAGCTTCACGAACAGAGCCACGGCTCACACCCAATTCGGCCGCAATTCTAAGTTCCTGAATACGCTCGCCTTCGACCAACTCACCGCGAATGATTTGTTCACCGATGTGTTTGGCAATTTGTTCTGACAAACTGTCCGCTTCTTGTTGTTGCATACTGTTCCTATCTTTTTTTTATAAGATGCAATGTTCAGATTTACACTCAATCTATTTGCATTAGAAACGATAAGCAACCTAATTGAACATGACATTGTCTGACAATCTTGTGTCAACAAAGCCAATTTTGTCAGTCAAAAAGGACAATCAAGCGCCAAAGGCTTGCACACCTTGATAAATAAAATAGCAACCAACTGTTGTTAATAAGCATGCAAAACAACGCTTTAGCATAAATGGTGACAACATATGAGCCACTTTCGCACCCAATTTCGCAGTGATGAAGCTCATTACACTAATCCCGATAAATGCATAAATATGGATATAACCAATGGTATTGGGAACCACGATATCGGCTTGATGACCAAACCACATAAAGCCGAGGGCCCCAGCAATCGCAATCGGTAAACCACATGCGGCAGAGGTTGCGACTGCTTTTTGCATAATGACGCCATTTTTATTCAAATATGGGACGGTTAAGCTGCCACCACCAATACCGAAGATCGCAGAGGCAATCCCAATACCACCCCCTGCTGCCATTTGCATGGCTTGTGAGGGTAAATGTTTATTCGGATCGACTGGTGTCGCTGCACCGCGAAACATTTTAAAGGCCACCCAGACCGCAAAAAAGCCAATTAACAGTTGCAAACCCTGCCCTGAGAGATAATCTGCAATGCCAGCACCGAGAAATGAACCGATCACCAAACCCGGTGCCAAATTCCGAAAGACATTCCACAGCACTGCACCTTTTTTATGATGAGCCGAAACCGAACTGAGTGAGGTCACAATAATCGTGGCCAAAGACGTGCCTACCGCCATGTGCATAATCACACTGGGGTCATACTGAAGTTGGGTAAAGACGATGAACAAAATTGGCACAATAATCAGACCACCACCCACACCAAATAGCCCCGCAGCAAAACCAGCGATTGCACCAATCAGTAAATATATGATTAACTCCATCAATATTATTCCACAACTCTCAGATTCAAATGGATTTAGAGACCAGACACTTACAGCAATTGCTGAGCACAATACCTCAACCGCCTGAAGTTTTATTACTGAAGCCCATTACTACATCGACCAATGACGATGTCCGTGAGATTGCCAAAAAAGGCATTCAGCATGTTTTGGTATGCAGTGAAGAGCAAACTCAGGGCCGTGGGCAACGCGATCATCAATGGGTCTCACCCGTTGGTAATATCTATTTAAGCACATTGCTGAATTTACAGACAGCGATAGATGGACGGCTTGCACTCGAAATAGCCTTAAATATCTTGCAAATGCCAAGTTTGCAAAATCTCGCATTACAAGTGAAATGGCCCAATGACCTGTATAGCCCACAAGGCAAATGGGGCGGGATTTTAATTGAACCGATTTCGCCACATCAAGCAATTGTCGGCGTTGGGATGAATTTATTTCCGATTCCATCCACAGGAATTGAGCAACGCGCAACGTCGTTATCTGAACTCGGACTTCCCTCGCCAAACCGTTTACAGTTAATTGCTGAACTCTATGCAGCGATTCAACTTGCAGGTGAATGGTTCAATCATAACTGCTACAACCTCGCTGCAAGATTCAACCATTATGCTGCATTTATGCAACAGCCCGTTGAGCTTGAACACCTGCAAGGCAAAAGCCAAGGTCTCTTTCTCGGTATTGAAAATGATGGTTCGATCAACATCCAAACTTCGCAGCGCTTAGAAAATCATTTCCAAGGTCGCTTACGTTTAGCAGATCAATCATAAACAGGATTGCAAAGGCCTACTGATGAAAAAATTATGGCTCGATGTCGGTAATACACGGCTGAAATACTGGATTACCGAATACGATCAAATCATAGAGCATGCTGCGGAACTGCATTTACAGTCGCCTGCCGAACTCCTACTCGGTTTGATCCAACACTTTAAAAGTTTGGACTTAGATCAGGTCGGGATTTCTTCAGTACTCGACAAGAAAAATAATGATCGGATTCAAAAAATTCTTAAATTTTTAGCCGTTCCTGTCACTATTGCCAAAGTACATGCCGAATATGCGGGCTTACGCTGTGCATATGAAGACACCAGTAAATTCGGGATCGACCGTTGGCTGCAAATGCTGGCTGTGGTCAAAGACCCTACACAAAAATACTGTGTCATTAGCTGTGGCACGGCACTCACCATTGACTTAACGGATGGCTTACAACATTTAGGCGGCTATATTTTGCCAAATTTGTATTTACAACGTGATTCGCTCATCCAAAACACCAAAGGCATTAAAATTCCAGATGCCACCTTTGATGAGCTGTCTCCTGGTAAAAACACCATAGACGCTGTTCATCATGGCATCTTGCTCAGCTTGGTCAGCACCATTGAAAAGGTTCTCGACAAATATCCAAGTCGGTTAATTTTAACCGGTGGCGATGCTGCGCTATTTGCACGCTATTTAGAACAATATCAGCCAGCTGTCGAAGCAGATTTGCTGCTTCGAGGCCTACAAAGTTATGTAAATGGCGTGTAATTTAGCCATTTTTTGATAGCAAACTGTGAAAGCGTGATGACCAATGGTGATCACGCTTTTTTATTGATGGTCATTTCATATAAGCGTGGTTACAAATTGTATCGCGATTCATGACCTTTTTTCGTCCAAGGAATTACAATAGCCTGCGATGATCGACAGATACATCAGCAACTTTATAATTTAAAAATGTCTTTCAAGATAGAATATAAGACGAAGAGTATAGATATGAAATTTAAAAATTTACTGGGTTTAAGCCTGCTCGCCTCTACATTATTCTTCGGCGGTTGTACCACGACACAAAATCTAGCCAACTCTAAAATCCCTGCCGAAATCAAATCACAGCTCAGCACCTCTGAAGCAGTTTTGGGCTATTTTGGAGATGAAGATAATCCTGATTACTGCGGCTGCGTATCATATATTGACTCAAGCTATTACATGACTCCAGTCAAAGACGGCTATTACCGTGTACTTTTAGGTCGTAATGCGACAGGTGATTTTTTAGTCCAAGATTTTTACCAAGAAACCAAAACCCCTCAATCCTCACCTGCTTGGGTCAAAGATCCGATGAAACTATTTAGTTTCAGTGGCAGTGACATCGAAGGTCCGGTAACGCTTTATCGTAAAAATGGCAAAGTAGAATCAACCTTTGTGAACCAAGATGGCGTGAGCATCCACGGCGAAGAGTTTTATCCAACAGGACAACGTGGCGCAGCGTATAAAGTCGATGAAAATGGCAATGATGCCTATCGCTTATGGTATGCCTCAGGAAAAATTGCGGCTGAATATGTCGTCGATACCGATGGTGAATATGTTGGTGCCTATAAAGCATGGCAGGAAGATGGTCGTGAAGCCAATGACGACATTGACGACATTCGTGAACGTGTTGCTTTAGAACTCGACTGATCTATCAACAGTTCGAACAAACAAAAAGGCGCAGATTGCGCCTTTTTTCTCTTCAATTGCACCAATTGCATGATTGTAATCTCAGTCTTCACTAAATATCTTATCTACAAAACACGCGATCTATAAAACACGCGCTCAAAACCTACCTAAGCCGTTAAAATCGGCTCTAACACGTGCCACAGTTGTGGAATCTCAGAAAAGCCATCTTTTGCTGTGAAATGCCCTGCTTCTTTCACTTCATAAATTTGTGCATTTATAAAATTGCCCAATTGGATCGCAACCGGTGGCGGCACGATAGGATCATTGGATGAAATCAAGCTGATACAAATCGGCATATAGGTCTGTAAAACACCGCTATCCATTTTTGCACGTTGAATAAATGCGGTTAATTCAGGTTGTGTCGGTAAACTACTTTTAAAACCTGACACAAAAACGCCCGCTTTAATCCGTGTGCCATGCTGTTCAAAATATTGATTGAGATAATGCAGCGTAGTTAAGCACCCCAAACCATGGGCAATCACAATGGTATTTTCATCCAAATCAGGCATTTGCAACGCTAGAAATTTCTGCCAATGGTCAAAATCAGGTTGTGCTGCATTTGCCATCACGATGCGTCGAGAATAATGTCCTGCTTCTTGCAGCTTTCGTCCTAACCAAGGAAACCAATGATCATTCGGCGAAGTATCATGACCATGAACAATATAGATCTTTTGGCTTTCTGGCGTATGCGGTGTATTCATGATTTGATTCTTATTCTAGGTGATTATTTTTAGTGAAGCTTTCAATTTGCAGTTCGGCAAATTTTCACCTCTGTTTTAAACCTGCCACCTACACGCTCTCAATGTCAATTTGGCATCTTTTTGTAATGATTTAGCTCAGTTCGGTATCTATCGGCTCGTATAGCCAGATTCCCTCATCCAGTACTTGCTATCAAATGCACTCGATCACTTTGCTTGAGCGTACAGTCTCGTTAAATTTCAGCCATAAAAAAAGGCGCTGAATGCGCCTTTTTTAAGTCCAAATTACTTCGGATCTTTACTGCCGAACAATGGACCCATGCCACCGCCGCCAAATTGTTTTTGCATATTGCCCAATGATTTCATCATTTTTGCCATACCTGTTGGGTTGGCAAACTTCTTCATCATTTTCGCCATTTGCGCATGTTGCTTAATGAGTTTATTCACTTCCGCAACATCCATACCACAGCCTGCTGCAATACGTTTTTTACGGCTTGGATTCATCAAGTCTGGGTTACGACGTTCTTTAATGGTCATCGATTGAATAATCGCTTCCATTTTCTTCACTTGCTTTTCAGGATTTGCTTGTGCAATTGCATCTTGAATCCCTGAGTTGCTCATGCCTGGAAGTTTATCCAGGAAGCCCATCATGCCGCCCATTTTGTTCATTTGTTCAAACTGCATCAGCATATCTTCAAAGTTGAAGCTACCGCCTTTTTGCAGTTTTTTCGCCATTTTTTCGGCTTTTTCTTTGTCGATTTTACGTTCAACTTCTTCGACCAAAGAAAGTACGTCACCCATACCCAAAATACGCTGTGCGATACGTTCAGGATGGAATGGCTCTAGGGCATCGAGTTTTTCACCCATACCCAAGAATTTAATCGGCTTGCCAGTAATAGCACGAACAGAAAGTGCTGCACCACCACGTGCATCACCATCCGTTTTTGTCAGGATCACACCCGTCAAAGGCAAGGCATCATTAAAGGCTTTTGCCGTATTCGCCGCATCCTGACCGGTCATGGCATCAACCACGAACAATGTTTCAGTCGGCTTAATCGCTGCATGAAGCTCTTTAATTTCATCCATCATTTCGTCGTCTACATGTAAACGACCTGCTGTATCGACAATCAAGACATCAGCAAATTGAATTTTTGCTTGCTCAATCGCACGATTTGCGATGGTAATCGGTTTTTCGTCTGCGCTAGATTCAAAGAAAATCGCGCCAACTTCACCCGCAACTGTTTGTAGCTGTTTAATCGCTGCTGGACGATAAACGTCGGCAGACACCATTGCTACTTTTTTCTTTTGACGTTCTTGTAAGAAACGTGCAAGTTTTGCCGCAGTGGTTGTTTTACCCGCACCTTGTAAACCTGCAAGAAGCACAACAACTGGTGGTTTTGCCGCTAGGTCTAGGCTTTCATTCGCCTCACCCATCATTTTGGTCAATTCGTCATGAACGATTTTGACGAAAGCCTGCCCCGGTGATAACTGAGTCATCACTTCTTGGCCCAATGCTTCTTCCTTAACTTTCGCGATGAATTCACGAGTTACAGGTAACGCAACATCGGCTTCAAGAAGTGCCATACGTACTTCGCGTAACGTATCTTTAATATTGTCTTCGGTTAGCTGCCCTGAGCCAGTAACATTTCTTAAACTCTGCGTGAGTCGTTCTGTTAAGGTATCAAACATTGCAAAATCCGCTTAAAATAGCCATGAGCAAAAAATTGTTTCTTAAAATAGAAAATTTATGCATAGAATGCTATAGGATACTTTAGTTCTTGCAGAATTTATATAAATGAATATTCAACATCCTGAAAAAGGTTTGACATGATCAGTCTCCCCTTGGTTTACACGATCCTAGCATTAATCGCTTATACCACGTCTTTTTGGTATTTATTCAGCCATTTAATGTCTAAACGTGCGCCGAACCATTGGTTTATTGGTGTTGTACTTGGTTTAGGCATGTTATTGCATGCAGGTGTTTTATATAACGAAATGTTGACGCCTATGGGTGTGAACTATGACGTGTTCAACCTGATGTCATTTACTTCAGGTCTCATGCTATTGCTCAGTGTGTTATTTAGTACCTATCGACCTGTGCTGGCAATGAACCTGTTGGGTATTCCTGTGGCAGCGACGGGGTTGATTTTAGGCTTTGCATTTAGTCGACAAAATCAATTTATAGAACAACATTCACTGGGTTTAGACATCCATATCATCTTGTCACTTTCCGCGTATGCCGTCCTGCTGATGGCAACTATTCAAGCGGTTATTTTGCGTTTACAAGACCGTGAACTGAAAAACAAACAGAAAAAACGTGTATGGGTGAGCCTTCTTCCATCCTTCCAAGCCATGGAATCTTTACTATTTGACTTATTGATTGCTGGTTTTGCACTACTGACCGTGGCACTTGGGTTTGGTTTCTTCACCATCGATAACTTCTTTGCACAGCATTTGGCGCATAAAACTGCCTTTAGCATCATTTCATGGTTCGTCTATGGTGCCTTGCTCATTGGGCATTATCGATTCGGCTGGCGTGGTCAAAAAGCCATTCGCTTTACCATCATTGGTTTTTGTCTCTTGGCAGTCGGCTTTATTGGTTCTAAGTTTATTTTAGAAATGGTTTTAGGCCGCTAAGTCGACGATGAAACGATTTTAAGTTTTATAAAGAAGTAAGTTTTATTACGAAGGGAGCTAAGGCTCTCTTTTTTTTATAGCTTGATTATTCACACAGAAATAACAGGCATAAAAAAAGCGCTATACAGCGCTTTTTTTTCATTACGTCTAAATTATAGAGCAACGATGTTTACAGCATTCGGGCCTTTTTGACCTTGAGCGATGCTGAAAGAAACCTTTTGGCCTTCTTGCAAAGTTTTGAAGCCAGAACCAGTGATTTCGCTGAAGTGAGCAAAAACGTCAGGACCGTTGTCTTGTGCAATAAAACCGAAACCTTTAGTTTCGTTGAACCATTTAACTGTACCAGTAACTGTATTAGACATAATAATACCTATTAATTTGTTGATTTAGCCATTGGATGATGACTGACTATAACTTGGAAAATAATAAAGAATTGAACTTCATTTCTGTAAAAAACGAAGGATTATGACTAACACTGCGATACTTAAAGAAAATTTACGAAACAATACTTTTTTTCTAGTTGCAGCCATCATACATGAAATCTTAAAAGATTCAAGCACAGTATATGTTGTTGATTCCATTAAAAAACAACAGTAAAAGCCATCTTCTTATTATTACTATCCATCTGTATTTACTCATTTTATTGTTTAAGTTTTATGTCAGTCAAGACTTTACGACTTTGGTCCTAATTTCACCAAATAATTACATAAAATTTTGTGATTTCGTATTCCGCGTCACCAGAAGCACAAAACCTAGACATCCCTTTCAAAACCACGTATAACTCCGTTTTTCAATTTTTGGCTGTGTGACCGTGAAACTTGTTCTTGCGCCGATGGAAGGCTTAACCGACCCAATTATGCGAGATGTGTTGACGCATGTGGGGAGTTTTGACTGGTGTGTAACCGAGTTTATCCGTGTCACGGACTCTGTCCTGCCCGACCATATTTATCATAGCTATTGTCCCGAACTGAACAATGAGGGCAAAACTGCAGCAGGAACACCGGTTCATGTGCAGTTCTTAGGTAACAATCCCACTATGCTCGCGGCAAATGCTGTACGCGCGGTAGAACTTGGTGCCCCTGCAATTGATATGAACTTTGGTTGCCCTGCAAAAACCGTCAACCGCCACCGTGGCGGTTCAGTTCTGCTAGATGAGCCTGAAGTGGTGTATGAGTTAGTCAAAGCTGTGCGTGATGCTGTTCCGAGTCATATTCCTGTATCAGCAAAAATGCGTTTGGGTTATATGGACCGTAACTTCACCATGGAAAATGCGCATGCCATCGAAGATGCAGGAGCTGCATGGGTTACAGTCCATGCGCGGACCAAAGCCGATGGTTATACCCCGCCTGCCTTTTGGGATCAGTTGCAACCCATTCGTGAAGCATTGAAAATTAACGTGATTGCCAACGGTGAAATTTGGAATAATGCCGATGCCAAACAGTGCCAACTCGAATCAGGTTGTGAAGACCTGATGATTGGTCGTGCTGCAGTCACCACCCCTGACATTACACAGTGTATCCGTCGTAATACCGATGAGCCGCTGATTACATGGCATGAACTGCTTGGCTTACAAATTCGTTTCTTAAATGGCTCGTATAAGAAAGAAATGAATATGGTCGGTCGTTATAAACAATGGCTCGGCATGATGTCGAAGCACTATCCAGAAGCCAAAGTCCTTTGGGATGAAGTAAAACGTGTCAAACCACTCGATGAAATCGTGGAAAAACTCAAAGCCGGTATGTAAGTTTTAAAACACATATCTCAGCGTAGCCGCAAAGCCTTTGAACACACCTACAGTGTTCAAAGGCTTTGTTGTTTGGCAAACTCTAAAATTGCATCGATCTCATCTGCCAAAAACTCTTTCGGATGTTCCGAAGTCGGGTTCATCACCAAGCTTGCGCCTTTAGTAATCGCAAATAATTTTTCAGCACTGATCATGACAAACTCTGCATCTGCGCCAACATCCTGTTGAAGCATCACAAGACTCAGAAAGAATGGAATGGCTTGCTCGCCCTGCTCCGTTTCCATCAATTGAAAATGCAGATGCTGCTCAGCATCACGCTCACCCAGACAATACACTTGGCTGGCTAAAAATTGCTGATAAAAGTCTTGGTATTGCTCAGGATGATCTAAAGTCGATTCATAAAGATGTTGCAGCGTGTCGTTCATTGTTATTGTCCGTCTATTTTTATCAGTCAGATACTGTTCACAATCCACAGCATACAGGAAGTTTATGAATTATGCCGTTGATTTAAATCCTCAATGTGCTGTCGATTTGTTTTCCACGACTTTTCTAAAATTTCTTTTTCTAAACGTAACTGTATTCGTTTAAGTTTCATTTCAGAGATCACGGGTTGCTGAAAAGTTTGAACATAGTCCACCCAAGCTGTCCCCCGAAAAACATTCGACGGCATCTCTGTTTTAAACACCGCTTCAGGCATAAAAACAATCACAGAATGCATATTGTCTTTATCCACAATATCGCTCAACACCAGTTCTAACACTTTCATATGTTTATAATTTTGGTGAATCGGATTTTGAAATTTAAAACTTTTTTTATAAATCTTTTGCGTCCATTGTTTTTGTCTCTCGCTCCCAAAAATCCAACCCTTATAGTTTTTAGTTTCAATCACAAACACACCAAATGGGCTTAAAAGAAGATGATCAATTTGAGTCGTAGCTCCCTCGCCATCTGGTAAGGTCAAATCATTTAACAAGATATAATGGTCTTTCAAATAAAGTTTAACATGAACGGCGACAGCAAACTCCCCCATTTTCCCCTTTAAAAAAGGTTTAAATGCTTTGATTGCCCCCACAATCAGTAACAATGGAATTAGCCACCACAACGTCGAAATGAGGGGTGCAAAGATTTGAGAAATATTCATTGTTTTGATTCATTATTTTAAATAAGTATATTTTATATTTTATTGTAATTTCTCAATTTTTAACAATATTTCTTTATTTTCTAAACCACCCGCAAAACCCACTAATTTTCCATTTGCGCCCACGACACGATGACAGGGTGCAATAATTGAAATTGGATTTTTACCATTGGCTGCACCGACAGCACGTACGGCTTTGACATTGCCTATCTGCTCTGCAATTTGTTTATAACTGCGAGTTTCTCCAAAAGGAATTGTCAGTAAAGCTTGCCAAACTTGTTGCTGAAATTCGGCACCTTCAAAGTCTAGCGGCAAGTCAAATTGCTGTCTTTTACCTGCAAAATATTCATTTAATTGCTGTGCAGTTTTGAGCAAAATCGGGTGTTGCCGATCTTCAACCAAAGCCGCCAATCGCACACGATTAGGGTTTTCATTTTCCCAAAGGACAGCCACCAATGCGGTTTCATGTGCAACAAGTTTTAATTGTCCAACGGGCGAATCTAAAAACTGATAAGAAAGTTGCATGACATACTCCAAGCTCAAAATCGCAGCACTTCATTATTCAGGAGGACGATAATTTCATCAAGACCAGTCCTGAAATAATCAGTACCGCAGCTAGCATGCGCATGGCATTGGCAGGCTCACCCAATACAACGATGCCGAGGATAAATGAACCCACTGCACCAATCCCTGTCCACACCGTATAGGCTGTACCCAGTGGTAAGGATTTCATTGCATAAGACAATAAAGCGAAACTTGCGATCATGAAAACAATGGTCAAAATACTTGGCGTCAGTTTGCTAAAGCCTTCAGAGACTTTCATACAATAGGCCCAAACCACCTCAAGTAATCCCGCTACAATTAATAAAACCCAAGCCATATTTTTACCCAAAAAAAAGCACAGGGATCAATGACCGCTGTGCTTTAGAACATATTAACTTGAAGATAATTTCATCAAGATTAGACCCGAAATGATCAGTACTGCGGCTAACATCCGCATGGCAGTTGCAGGCTCACCGAGTATAAAAATACCCACGAGGAAAGAGCCAATCGCGCCGATTCCTGTCCAAATGGTATAAGCTGTTCCCAGAGGCAACGTTTTCATGGCATAGGCCAACAAACCAAAGCTCAGGATCATAAAAAATAAAGTGACTAAACTTGGGCCAAGTTTTGTAAAGCCTTCTGAGAGCTTCATCGAATAGGCCCAAACGATTTCAAAAATACCAGCGAATACCAGAACAACCCAAGCCATGATGCCTTCCTCCATATTAATAGAGTCAGGTCGTCCTGACGATTTTTCTTACTGGCTTTGAACAAAGATGTAAGGGAGGTCGTTCCTCCGAATATTTTCTCAGTATAGCAAATATGCTGAATTTTAGTGCAGTCTTTACATTTTTTGACCAAATTCAGGGCGTTATTCAGTTGAGTAAAACTCTAGTGCTGATGATTTGCGCCAAAACATAGCATGTCTGTTCAAAGGACAAATTCAGAAATAAAAAAGGCATCACCAAAACCTATTGATGATACCCTATTTATTTGGTCTATTCGCCGATTAGAACTTCAGACGAAGACCTGCGCCATACCACCATTGCTTTTCACTTCCAGTTTCAGCTTGCCATGCCGTATGCTGATTTCCTTTTTCATAGCTGTAAGCGACATCGATAAAGGGCATCAGCTTTTTATTGATTTCATAGCGTGTTTCTAGCCCTAGCCATACAGAACTGAGTCCTGTTTTTTGTGCATAGGCGGAATCATCACTCAGCACCACATCTAGGTTCAGATACGGTTTTAAAATCAATTTTTGCGTCAGCAGAAAATCACGTTCGGTTTCTAAAGAAAAACTGACCTGTTTATCTGTACCAAGATATAAATAAGCATCGGTTTCAAAGAAATAAGGTGCCAGACCATGCAGACCCACCGCAGCATCTAACTGTTCTTTGTCCGTCACTTGATGTTCATCGACCCGATAACGCGCACCAATTTGCGCATCCCAAAAGTCGGAGATCATACGGCTATACATCAATTGAGCCGCATAATCAGCGTCTTGAGATTCTGCTTTATCTGCATGTAGTTTGATGAAGAGCTTATTTTCATCGGTCCCGATTCGACTCTCAATTTCGGTCTTTAAACGTCCTCGACCATCGGCATTATTGAGCCATCGACTGTCGATCTCAGTCGCTTGATAAATCTGTCCACCATGTTCACGCTTATGATCAACAGGATGCTGCGCAGAATCAGCACGTGAAGCAATAAATGATGCATTTGCATGTTCTGCATGTTCTGCATGTTCTGCATGTTCTGCATGTTCTGCATGTTCTGCAGTATGCTCCATCTTATTCGATTCGATCCTTGTTTGCATCACTTGATGCGACGAATCAAGTGAGGAATGCGACTCATGTTGAGCTGACATCGGCATGCTGTGATGTGCATCTTGCGCCATGGTCATTTGAGTGACCGATGCCAAAGCTAAACTTAGAACCGTATATGTGCATGGTTTAATGATGCGCATGAGACACCTCCTTTTGCGGTACAGATGCCGTTTTCGTATTCTCTGCGACATTTGCGACCACAAGTTTATTCATCATCCCTGCAGACATGTGATACAGCAAGTGACAATGAATCGCCCATTCCCCTAATTCATTGGCCGTTAACAGAGCAGTCACTGTTTTCCCTGGCGGCACAATCACAGTATGTTTATTTGGCATTTCAGAAGACACTTGCCCATTTTCCAATTGCATAAACATGCCATGTAAATGCATCGGATGCGCCATCATGCTGTCATTGACAAATTTCAGTCGAATTCGCTCACCATATTTCACCTTTAGTGGTTCAGCTTCACTGAATTTTTTGCCATTCATGGTCCACATATAGCGTTCCATCGTTCCACCTAAATGAATGACCAAATCTTGCGTCGCTTCACGTGTATCAGGCTGCGGGGTTAACGCTTTTAAATCACTATATTGCAGTGCCTTATTACCAACAAGTGTTGAAGCATTGGCCCAACCCATAACCGTTGCTGAATTTTCAACTGCCTGCTTCTCCTCTTTAGACTGTGCATGCTCCATCGCTGTATGCATATCATGTTTCATGGATGAGTTTATTGAGGAGTGGTTCATAGATGAATGATCCATCACACTATGATCCATATTGGCATGCGCTGAATCAGACATGTTCTGTTTATGCATCTCTGGATGCTGCATAGTAGTATGCGCAGGCATTGGGGAATGGTCCATGTCATGCCCCATTGCAGCATGATCATGTGCTTGATTCGGCTGAATATTTGATGGATTGACAGTATGCGCGCTGTGCTCATGAGCATTCGCTTGCTGGCTTGCTGAAGTTTGGGTTGAACCTGTAGCAGTATGTCCCATGTTGCTATGGTCCATATCCGACATTGAACCATGGCCCATATCTTCCATGGTCAGCAAAGCGCGTGGCCGAGCTTTTGGCATGTGAATGCCTGAGTGCTGAGGCTGCGTTTCATCATGTAAAGTACCTATCGCAAATCCTGTCCGATCGATCGACTCAGCCTCTATCTGATAGTGCGCAGATTTAGGCTCTACGATCACATCGTAGGTTTCCGCAGCACCAATTCGGAATTCATCCACAGCGACCGGTTTTACCGCTTGGCCGTCTGCACTGACCACCGTCATTTTGAGCTGAGGAATGCGCACATCAAAAAACGACATGGCCGCAGCATTTACAAAACGAAGTCTGACTTTTTCATTGGGCTTAAACATCCCTGTCCAGTTCTGCTGTGGTGTTTTGCCATTTACTAAAAACGTATAACCCGTGACATCAGACAAATCCGTTTTCAGCATACGCATCTGATTCCACATTGAACGATCTTGCCAAGTGTTTTTTAAACCTGTTCGTTGAATTTGCGTCCATACATCTGAAACTGTTTCACGCTGATTTTGATAGTATTCGGCAGACTTTTTCAGATTTGCCATAATCTGAGCGCTAGATGATTCATGAAAATCCGACAGCATGACCACATAATCACGTTGCGTCTGTTCATGTGCGGCAAGTGCTTGTTTACCTTTCGGATAAATTACCAAAGCGCCATACAATCCGTCTTGTTCTTGGCCTTTGGAATGCGCGTGATACCAATAGGTTCCGCTTTGACGGACTTTAAATTTGTAAGTAAAGCTACCATCAGGCTGTATTTCATTGAAACCATTAAAGCCGGGTACACCATCCATTAAGCCGGGCAGCAATAGACCATGCCAATGCACCGAGGTATTTTGTTTTTTGAGCTGATTATGCACATGGATGACCGCATCATCGCCTTCTTCAAACTCCAGTAAAGGTGCTGGAAACTGACCATTGACACTGATTTTTTTGACCGCTTTACCTGTCAAATTGATGGTCTTTTCATCAATATTCAGATGATATTCTTTAATGGCTGCAAACGCCCACATTGGAGACAGCAGACACACCCCGAGCACGAGGCCTGATTTATATAAACTAGACATGACTTAACCTTTATAAAATAACGAAAAAACGTATTTAAAACTCAGGTTAAGCTTGCGGAGGTCTTAAAATTTCTTGCCAAAAGCCTTTTAAATGCTGTCCAGCAAAAATGAAACGAGGGGGTTCTACATAATGATGCACATGGAAGGTCTGCAATGCAACCAATGCGCTATCGACATAAGAGGTAGTGATTTGGCAATGTGCGAGTGTACAGTCCTGACAGTCTGTGTTTTGTATCGTTGAATGATGCACCTGACCATCTTGCAGTGCAGATGTCGCATCGAAAGATTGATGACAATCCATCATTGAAATGACGTCAGGTGTCGTCTGCTTGCCATGATGTGCTGCATGCTCTGGAACAGCTTGCCGCTGATTTTGATGGCAATTTGCTATATTTGAATGTGAAGGATCAGTATGTGCTGCATGAACTGATACCTGATGGGCATTTGCGTTCATCATTTGTTGATGTTGAAAATTTTGCTGTGCACTGACCACACTGCTCCACCCCATGACAAACGCCATGAGCCAAGCAAAGCCAAGATGCTTACGCAAAAAATTGAACAATTTAGTATCCTAATTCAACACAATGATGCACTGTGGCAACACGTTCCTAATAATACATTGCTAGAAGCATCACGCCGCATGAAACACCATGATGATGTTATTTATGACTCAACTCAATCACATGACATTCGTATCAACATGACATGCAGCTCGACCGATTTATCCATCATGAACGATACATTCAGAAATATCTAAAAGCACTATCCAGTGCGATCGATGATGTGTTTTGCCAGTCGCAGCGTATCTCAATAGTTGCTAACAGCATAATTAATTGTGCAGTTATTCACAACAGTTTTAAATTTATTGCGCTGTCATAAAAATCAGCGCATATCTTCCAGTTAAAACATAAAAGTTATTTTTTAAACTGATTAATTATTTACCATAGATTAATAAACATACAGCATTTCAAACACTTTACCCCATAAAAAAAGGACTCAATTGAGTCCTTTTTATACTTAATACGTCTAATTATTAAACCATTGATGCACAATCGTTTATAATTTATCCAAGTTATCCATATAGTTATCTACACAGATATCCATACAGTTATCCATATAGTTATCCACAAGCGAGGAATAACTTATACCCAAAGACTTAAGCCTCTTGAGCATGCACTTTTGCCAACTCTGAACGCATGTCATCAATTACAGCTTTATAATCAGGCTTACCAAAAATCGCTGAACCTGCAACAAACATGTCTGCACCGGCTTCAGCAATGTCACGAATATTGGCTGGAGTAACACCACCATCCACTTCTAAGCGAATATCACGACCTGAAGCATCAATAATTTTTCGTGCTTGACGCAGCTTTTCCAAGGTCATTGGAATGAACTTTTGACCACCAAAACCTGGGTTCACACTCATCAACAAGACTTGGTCAACTTTATCTAAAACGTAGTCTAAATAATGCAAAGGTGTCGCAGGGTTAAACACCAAGCCCGCTTGCGCACCACCAGATTTGATTAACTGTAAAGAGCGGTCAATATGGTCAGTTGCTTCGGGGTGGAAAGTGATGATATCTGCACCAGCGTCTAAGAAATCGCCAATCATACGGTCTACCGGTGAAACCATTAGATGCACATCAATTGGCGCTTTAATGCCGTATTTTTTCAATGCCTTACAAACGCCCGCACCAAAAGTTAAGTTCGGTACATAATGATTATCCATGACATCGAAATGAACAACATCTGCACCTGCTTCTAGAACATTTTCAACTTCTTCACCTAAGCGCGCAAAGTCTGCTGACAAAATTGAAGGTGCGATTAAGAATGGCTTGGACATGAAAAACCTAGCTTTGAAAAGGGAGTGATTGACGCATTATAGCAAATTGTCCCCCTATTCGCTGCCCATGCCCTTAGTCGTTTTTTCGATGCCGATGATTGAGATCTCTATAATAAAGAAACCTAGGATGAACTGATATTACGCAGTAACATCAGAACCGAAATTTGATTCAAATAAAAGAACGATACGCGGTAACGTCATCCGCAATTGTTTGAGACAGCACGACTTCTAATCAAAAATGTTTTTGCAATACTTTAATTAAATAGACGCTAGAAAGCGAGTTTTGCGGTGAGGAGCATTGCTCTGCAAGATGGTTTCCTTGCGAAGCTTCGCTTCTCATTTTGCCTAATGAGAATCATCGTTTCGTAAGAGTACCTCCAGCCGAAGGCTAATCCCTTTATTTAAGCCCTAGATGTAAGACTCAGTCGAATTGACTTAAATATCATTTTAAAAATGCAAAATTATTTTTTGCGTGCGTAACATCAGTGATTAATATGGATAAAGATCTCAGGGATAGAAACACAGCGTTGCATTTTTAGACTTAACGGGCATCTATGTACTTTGCTAAGTTAAAGGACTGACGACTTAACAATAAAATTGCATCTATGAAAAGTTCAACACACATCACCACCGCCCAAGCAGCGCGTGTTGCTAAACGCCTAGTCAATCATTGGAAACATAAATTTGAAGTCAATGAACAGCTCATTGGAGAAAATACTGCATTCAAGATTCAACTACCCTCTGCAGAGGTCAATCTTTTACCACAAGCTGCTTTTTTAGATGTAGTAATTTCAGCCCAAGATCCAAGTGCAAATCTAGATCAATTGGAACATGTGGTTTTAGATCATTTGATCCGTATGGGACAAGAAGAACTCAGTGCAACATGGCAACGCGAACCGTAGTCTACGTCGCCATATTGTCAAAGCCTTTCACTCAATGCTGATGTGATTGATAATTTCTAACTGCATCAATACGGGCTTTCGTCGCTGGATGTGACTCAAAGAAATCTGTCCAAGATCTCTGATCTTTGGCAGTTTCATCCTTTGCACCTTTCTCTTTTGCTATTTCACCGTCAGCTTCATCTTCCATACGTTGTAAGAAGTTTGCAAAATGTGCCGTTGGAATTTGATGTTTTGAAAGTTGTTTTAGGGCGTATAAATCTGCTTCAGATTCAAAGTCTCGTGAGTAACTTGCACCTACCGCAGCAACCGGTAAACTGGTGAGAATATCTGAGCCATCCCCTGTAATCATCAACAAAATAATACTGATGCCTAAACCTGACAAACTTTGCTGCAAACTATGGCGTTGAACTAAATGCCCCTGCTCGTGGGCAAGCACACCTATGAGCTCATAATCATTTTTCGCTAATTTAACCAACTCATCTGTCACGATAATGGTGTTATTGGGTATCGCCAATGCATTTGCACCGATGCTACCACCACCGCGGAATAACAACTTCGCAGGACGATTTTCAGCCACCAATTGTTGATATTCTTGTTTCAGTTTGTCTTGGCGTGCTTGTGGCAATTTTGTGGGTTCAGTCATATCGATAATATATTTTTCCGCCTGATCGCCCCAACTCGTTAAAGCGGTCTCAGGCAGTTGATTGGCCACCACATGTGACGCCGCAGGTATGCCCCATTTAATCAAGACAAAAGCAAAAGCCACCACAAAAATCACACTAAAAATGATTAGAGAAGGTGAACGCTCTAATTTCCAAATCGAATGCCAACGCGACTTCACATCGAGATTAAACCACTCCGGCAAGGGTTGATGAAACTCTAAACGAGCATCGTCCTTTAACTCGATCACTGGCTGAATATCACCTAACGCTCCAATCAGCGTCATATCTTGATAGGTGTAATGCTGCGTTTGTTCTAGGTCTTGACCATAACGCACAATCACGGCATGTTCCCCATCTGCGCTGATTTGAGCAACAAAGGGTTTTGACACTTTCCCATCATAATAGGTTGCATTCACTACTGATGTTTTCATGTAATTCACCTACGTTATAAGGAAATATCTAGGTCAAAAATATCGGATAATTCTTCAGCAATTGCATTGTGATCTTGCTGCATTTGATTTTGTAATTGGTCTGGATCATCGACCAACATTAAGTGCAAAGATTCAGTCTGATATTTATATAGTCGTACAACTGCCCATGGTGTCAGTAAACCGAGGCTAATCACTTTAGCCAACCAATTGCTCAAGACAATCCATGCATAGCGCCATTGATTACAGTCCGTATGAAACTGACTGCGGCTCAACGTAGTGTTATTCCAAGTGGTAATAAAAATACGTGCAGCTGTGAGTGGCCAAATAAACATATAGCCAATCAAATACATACCAAAAATAATGAAGACATAAGATGCGTCATTTAAACCATCTGAACTACCAAACAGTATCGCAAAGATTACTGCCAGCAATGCACCAAAGCCCATAAACAGAAATAAAGGCACATACATGGCACGCATATAATCGCCCCACGTATTATTCAGATTAAATTTCAACTGACCTAGATATAAATGATTCAGACATTCACGTTTATATAGCCAGACCGCAACTGGTGTAAACAAACCGAGGGTAAAGACAACCACTGCAAGACATTTAACAAAGCACCAATACGCGCTTTTATTTGTCCCTGAAAAAAAGAATCGGCTATTACTGAACTTACTGTTACGGGCACGGAAACGAATCGTAGATCGAATAAGCCAAGGAACCGCGAAAAAGATCAGGACAAAGCCCGCTAAGAAAGCTTCCCAAGAATATTTTGCAGCAAAAGAGAAACCGCCATAGACCACTAACGCAATGATTCGTCCGACTAAAATTTTTGTAGGCAAACCTGTAAAGTCAAAACGACGCTGAAATACCCAAGTATTACCATAAAAATAACGTAAACGGCGGACCTTTGCCCAAGGCGCATAAAGTCCAAGCGTGACAATCGTCAGTAAGATATTCACAATCCAAATACCGAAATATTCAGACGCATTACCTTTAAACCTAAAATGATAATTTCGTCCCAAAACATCAGCCTGTTCTGTCTCACCAAATAGACTCGGTGAATTCATCACGGGCAGCTCTGGCGGAAGCGGCGTTTCCATTTGTGAATTTTGCATAAGTACCCTAAATTATTTTTTTTGGTATGTCGAATTTATTCATTTGCATGGCAATGCTCATCACCATGCTTTATTTATACGTATATTAAAGCAAGCTATGCCTCAACAATTTTAACCACTGGCTTTTAGATTAATGAACTACTGTTTGCAATTGGACAGCGTGAAATTGCAAATGATCGTCCATAAAACTTTGAATAAAATAATAACCATGATCATAGCCTGCATGTTCACGCAGTTCGAGTGGCTGCCCAACTTGCTCACACGCTTTCTTAAACAAAGCTGGATTTAACTGGCTATAAAATTGATCATCAATACCTTGGTCAATCAAAATGGCTTTAAACAAAGCCCCTTTGGTTTGCACTAAAGCTGTAGCATCGTGCTGAAGCCACTGCTGACGGTCTGAACCTAGATATTGATTAAAGGCTTTTTCGCCCCATGGACACTGACTCGGCGCACAAATCGGTGCAAAAGCAGAAACCGATTTAAACAGGTCAGGATGCTTCAACGCTAAAGTTAATGCACCATGACCGCCCATACTATGTCCGAATATGCCAATCGCACCTTTTTGTACCGGAAATTCTGCCTGTACCAGCGAATACAATTCCTCAGTGATAAAACGTTCCATTTGATAATGCTCGGCCCAAGGTTGTTCCGTTGCATTAATATAAAAGCCCGCACCCTGCCCAATATCCCAATGATCGCCTTGCGCCACCTGTTCCCCACGTGGAGAAGTATCAGGGCTGATTAAAATCAGGCCAAGCTGCGCAGCTAAACGCTGAGCATGCGCTTTAATAGCAAAGGTTTCTTCAGTACAGGTTAATCCCGCCAAATAAAATAATGCAGGACACGCTTGGCCTTGCAAGGCTGTTTCTGGCAGAAAAATACCAAACTTTGTTGGGGTTTTTAAACTTGAAGAATCCAATTGATAAATACGCTGCTCACCCGAGAAACAGGCATTTCGTTGTACTAATTCCATGATCTTTATCCTAAACTTTTTTATCTTTTAAGGCGTAACCGTCGTAGCCGGTGAAGTAGTCGTCGGCGGGAACAATCGTTGTTCTAATTGAGGCAACATTAATGCCATGTTTTTCCCCATCGACCACTGCGGTTCAGAAGGTTCGAAACCTTGCGCTGCTTCCCATTTCGCTACAGTCGCTTTGGTTTCATTAAATGCCGCTTGAATACTGGTCTGCTCACGCATCGCCTGATCAAAGAACGCACGACCAAAATAGGTGTATTCAGCTTCATTCGAACAGCCAAAAGACTGACGATCTGCTGCCGATGCAGTAATGATTAAAGTATTATCATTTTGCAGTGCTGGAATAAAACTTCCTGAATAACATGAAGAAATGACAATCACACGCCAACGAATTCCGGATGCATCCAAGGCTTCTTTTAACCATTTAGGATCGACTTGCGCCAAATCCAAAGGTGCATTTTCCATTTCAAAGACATTCGGTAAACCATGTGAGGTCATATATAAAAATAAGACATCACTTTCTCGGTTCATCTGTTGACCAATACGACGCAGCGCCAACTCCATACTGGTTTTAGATGCCAGCGGAATTTCAGTACGCGTTGCGGGGTTATTGATAAGCTCAACCGAACGCCCATAGGTGCCAAAACGTGTATCAAACTGTTCTTTAATCCGTTCAATTTCCAGTTTAAAGACATCTTGATAACTCGCACCTGCCACCCCTAAGAAGTACCAATGGGATTGGGCAAATTCACCATATTCCACTGCATCCAAGGATTTATTGAGTAAACGGCTTTGTGCATAAAATGCATCTTCAGCAAAGCTTGGAGGAACTTCTTCAACTTTCCAAATCGGCTGATCTTTGACTGAGACTTGCCACACGACCAAAGTAAATAGCGTCGCACCCATAATCAGTGCACGCTCCCACCATGGCCATTTCAGCTCACGTGAAAACACCCAAACGACAGCCAAACTTTGCCAAACAAATAGAATAATGAATAACGTTGGAATGTAGTCATACAGAAAGTATGGGAGAAAATCGAGATCTCCTAAATATTGAATCAAACATTGAAACAACATGATGTGCGTATCAAGCACCAACCAAAGCAATGCAGGGACCAACATTAACCGTGGATTATTTACACGTTGTGATAGGAAAATCCCCACAATTAAAGCAATAAATGGCCACAATGCATAACTTATAAGACCTTGAGCGTTAAATTCACCAATACGCCCCGTGCTCAGCCAACTAAATAAACTGTTAGCACAACCACCTAAAATCCCCCAAAACACCAATTGTAAAATCGATGGACGAACGATTTGTAAAGAACGACGAGACCCAAAAAATAACCACATCCCCGCAGTTTGGTTGCTTTTAAAATCATGCCAAAAATTGATGGAGGGTTTGAAATCAATCATAGAGTTCTAATGGTGGCCTTGGCTCGCTTAATTGCACAAATAATTTTATGCCTGATGTCGTTTTTAGCAATGCTATTTTTTAACTATATAACAAATCTTTGAACAATATTGAAGCAAATATCATTTTAAGTCACAAGATCATGTTGGAAATATGCATCAAAGCGACAAGCATCACCTTGCCACTGATGTTGCGGCTCTTGATTCGCTAAAAAAACCGCCAATCGTGGACGTTTAACCACGACACGTTTAGCAATTTTTTGTGCTAAATCCAGTAAATTATCACCTAAATCCATCTCACCATCTTCAGGTAACAGCAAATGCAATAATTGCATTTGTTTTTTGACCTGAGCTTGCTTTTTGACGGCTTGCTGGTTTTGATCTCGCTGCGGAAACATCGGATCGAGATAAACCACATCAAAGATTTGATTAGTCGTCGACAAATGTTTCAAAAAGTCTGCCGAATCTGAAAAGACCAATTCAATTCGAGCTACAACCGAACTTAAAAATGCATCTTGCTGCGCACGTTGATGTGAGTCTTCCAATAAGGTAAATAAAATTGGATGACGTTCCACAAGGGTCACATGAGCACCCAAATAGGCCATCAATAAACTATCGTGCCCTAGCCCTGCGGTTGCATCCACAAGCTGTGGCTTTTCAGCCAAATTACACGCACGTGCAATCATCTCAGACTTTAAGGATGCTCGCTTTAAACGTCCCACTTCTGCTTTCCAATCGGGTTGCATTTTCATGCCATTGGCCGCCAACCACAAACCATCTGCATCGACACACAAACTGAGTTCAGGGTTTGAACGTAAAAAACGCGCGTTTAATTTTTCAATCAATTCAATATTTACAGATACACCACGTGAAGAAAGCACAGCAGAATACTGCTGTGCTTTCTCATGAAACTCTTGTTCTGTGTATAAGCGGATTTCGCTTACCATAATTTCCAGCCTGTAAATGCGAACAATAAAATCAATAAACCTGAAACAATTCGATACCACGCAAAAATCATGAAATCACGTTTTGCCACATAAGCGACAAGCGCACGAATCAAAAGTAATGCCGAGACAAACGAAACAATCAAACCAACGGCAATCACAGTCCAATCTTGAGTGCCTTGAAATACATCATAGCTTTGATATAAATCCAGCAAACCTGCACCGACAATAACCGGAATACCCAAAAAGAATGAAAACTCAGTGGCTGCTTTACGAGAAACACCTAAGAACATGGCACCAATAATGGTCGCACCTGAACGTGAAGTCCCTGGAATTAAAGACAAAACTTGAATTAAACCAATCCAAATCGCATCTTTAATGGTTAAATCTTCTACTTCTTTGGCACGCACCTGCGGTGGATTTTTTTCGATCCAAATAATGATCAAACCACCGATAATCAACCCCATAGCAATCGCAATGTTATTGAACAGCAGCTCTTTCACCGTCTGACCAAACGTCAAACCAATCAACACGATTGGAATCGAAGCGAGAATTAAGCCAAAACCTAAACGGCGACCTTTTTCTTCACCCGTCACCATACCGGTTGCTGCGCCCCACAGGCGGCCCCAGTATTCATAAATTACCGCAGCAATCGCACCCATTTGAATTGCGATCACGAAAACATCACTTTTTTCTTTGGTCCAGAAGTTCATTAATTCTGAGGCTAGAATCAAATGCCCTGTACTTGAAATCGGTAAAAATTCGGTAATACCTTCAACAATACCCATGATTGCCGCTTTGAGCAGCAGTAGAAGATCCATATATAACCCTAATTATGGCTTGCCTTGTTCTGAAATTTTCTTCCAGGCGTTATCTCGTAAATATACGGGCAATGCAAGTTCAGCACTCACCCATGCTTTTCTTTGCGCCGCTTCGCGGGCAATAGTAGCAATATCTTGTGCTGTTGCACTTAAGTCTTTGTATTGTGTTTGTTCTGATTGAATGAGCTCACTACCAGAACCCACGACAGTAAATTTGATCTGTGGTGTGGCATCTGCGTAGCTTAATAGTTGTTCTTCATCTACAGCCTGCATAATGCCATTGGCATCGAGTTGATAGCTTGCGATATACACTTCTTGCATGCGAGCATCAAGGACTGCTGTTACTTCAGTCAAACCCTGTACACGATGCGCCGCTTGAGCCAAAGCTTGCAAAGTCGAGACTGGAACAACAGGTACGTCATTGGCCCATGCCAAGGCTTGTGTTACCGCTGCATTAATACGAACACCACTAAATGAGCCAGGCCCACGACTAAATGCAATCGCAGTTAAACCCGCTAACTCAATAGCAGTTTGATTAAGCCCTTGCTCAATCATTGGGAGAATGGTTTGTGTCTGCGCTTTTGCCCGTAAATCGAGTTGAAAATAAAGCTCTTGAGTTTCATCTACAATCGAGACGGAACACTGCTCATTGGCAGTTTCCAATGCCAGTAATTTCATGCGCAACCTTAATTAAATTTAATCTTAAAAAACGTTGAATATGATACTCCACTCCATCGCAGTTCGCGAGATTTTCCACCACAGACTCAGCGCTTTCTGTATTTAATCTATAAAAAAGCCTCGACAAACGTCGAGGCTCTTTTGCTTGCCATATATAGCGCTCTAAAGTTCAGCGACTTCGAGTTGAGTAAAATGTTTAAAATGAGCGGCATAGTGCATGGCACTCATTTTTAGACGTGCTTCCGCTTGTTCATCTAAAGTCTTAACAACTTTACCCGGTGACCCCATCACAACAGAGTTATCCGGAATCACCTTCCCTTCTGGAATTAAAGCATTTGCACCAATGATGCAATTTTTACCAATCACAGCATGATTTAGAACCACGGCATTGATTCCGATCAGACTATTATCACCTACGGTACATCCGTGTAGCATGGCTTGATGCCCAATCGTGACATAATCACCAATGATCATTTCAATGCCCGCATCGGTATGCAGCACCGCATTTTCTTGTACATTGGTAAAATCACCCAGTTTGATACGACTATTATCCCCTCGGATGACGGCTCCGAACCAGACACTCACTTCTCGGCCTAATTCAACTTGGCCAATGACCGTTGCATTTTCTGCAACCCAACCATCCCAAGGTTGATGCGTGGCTTTCGGGCTATATCCTTGAAATTTGTACAACATGATCAAACATCCTATTTTGACTTTCTAAATAAAGGTTTATGGCTCACGGCCCAAATGAAATGAAGGAGAATTTAATAAAAAAGGCCATTCTTTTTGATAATTCAGACCATATTGAAATAAGGAAATCAGCATCCGTGCAGTCAAGCCCCATACGATTTCGTTTTCGATTCTTAAACTGGGAAAATAAAGCGATTGCTGGGCAAAACGAACTTCATATGGCGTTGGCGGTGTTTCTAAAAGCTGTCTTAATGATGCAAAAAAAATACGGTCAATTTCAGTGGGTTGAGGTATTAAATTTACGTCAGGCGGGATCAATCCCACGATCGGTTTAACCAACATCCCATTCCGTGCTTTTTGCATTGGTAAATCACCCAAAAGTTGCACATCAAATGGATTTAGAGCGGTTTCTTCTTGAGCTTCTCTTAAAGCCACCACGATATTACTGGTGTCTTGGGCATCACGTTTGCCACCGGGAAAGGACACTTCACCGGCATGATTATTCATATAGAGCGAGCGGCGGGTCAATAAAATACGTGGATTATCTTCTTGGGTAATCGCAATCAATACAGCAGCATGCGCAGGTTGAATACGCTTAGAAAAACGTAAACTTTGCTGCAATCGCTGAGTCAATAAACCCTCATCCATCCACATTACAACCTTATAATTATCTTGTTTTCATCATAGCTGAATTTCGGCCAAGCTGGTTAGAAATGATGCCAAAGTTTTATTTTTAAGTTATTCTGACGGTTCACACAATCCATGACGATGAATATGAACTTTTGCTCAAACTGCGGACAAAAAACAAAAGAAGCGATCCCGCTTGGAGATCATCAGATACGCCGTATTTGTACCGCATGTGGGTTTATTCATTATGTGAATCCTAAAGTCATTTGTGGTGCTTTAGCCGTTTGGGACAATCAAGTTTTACTTTGCCGTCGAGCGATTGAGCCACGCTATGGGCTGTGGACATTACCCGCTGGCTATATGGAACTCTATGAGACAATGGAGCAAGGCGCAGCACGTGAGACTCGCGAAGAAGCCGAAGCAGAAGTCAACATAGAGCAACTGTATTGCATGTATAACATTCCCCGTATTGGGCAAATTTATGCCTTGTTCAAATCTGAACTAATCAATGGAGAGTTTGGTGCGGGTGATGAAACCATTGAATCACGATTATTTAGTGAAGAAGATATTCCTTGGGATGATTTAGCCTTTCCTAGTGTGGAAAGAACGCTGCGGCATTATTTTGCTGACCGCAAAACAGGTCAGTTTGAAATGCATCTCGAAACCCTCGGTACGCGACTCGATCACACAGGTTAATTTACAGATCTCTTAATTAAAAAAGCCCATCATAAGATGGGCTTTTTTATTTTACTCATATTTGATGATTATTTTGCCTTGATGGTGTAACAAGGAGCCAAATCTAAAGAAATATCACCACCGCTTAACTTCGCCGTTTGAGCCGCAGCAGTATCATTTGGATTCTTTAAGCTATAAATATAACTAAAGCTGGCCAAACTATTCCCCCACTTCACCACTTTATTATCCGAATCCGTCAAAGCAACGCCAGATGGACGCGTGCCTGCATTGGCGTTAATCATATTGTGTAACTGCACTAAAGCACCGCCCACAACCATTGTGGTATCCGCAGATGTTTTCACACTTGAGTTCATTCCAATCAGCGCGCCATCAAGGGTATGGAAATATGGGTCAGCTAAAATCATACGAATCGAAATGGTATTTGGATTGATATTTCCTTCTGGTGTAAAGGTACGGGTTGTCGTTCCGATACGGTATTGCTGTACACCTTTGTCATCTTTCATTAACAGTGGATCGAGCACATCTTTTCCACTACAGCCTTCCGTCGCGTGTGTAGACAAATCGACAATTTGACTATCTTGACGAGTAAATACATCATCTGGCACGCCAGATTTTATATTTGTGCGAATATCACCATTACGGTCAATCACCACACCCAATTTCACTGTTTTGATCGAGGTATCGGTAAATTTAAAGGTTAAATCTGCATATAACGGGAAGATATAATTTTGTCCAGCAGCAACATTTTCAACAGACTTAAAGACTTTTTTGTCTAAATACGACAGCGGATAGAGCTTGTATAAATCCATCGTGCCTTTAAATTGCACTTGGTTAATGTTTTGCTCCCATAGGCCTAATTTTTTCTTATCATCGGCCGTCAGAACATAATCGTCTTTTTTACCCATCAAAGTTTTATATAAACTTCCACCCGTACCGACCACCATTTTGTCAGCAAGTAGCGTCCCTTGTTTAATAATCAGCGGACCAGAGTTTGCTTCTTCCGCATCAAAACGGAAACCCAGTATGCCAGGTTTATCAATTTGCTTTGTAAGCGGATCAATCCAATTGTCCTGCGGCGTTGCTGTTAAACGTGTTGGTCGTACCTGTGTCAAGAGCAAGACATTCACACCACCAATGGTACTCAACTGTTGATCAACTTTGCCCTTCCACTGTAAACCACTACCAAATGTCATGCCTTGGCGGTCCGTCATTAACATGAAATGACCGAATAAATTGACTTTTGAACTATCGGTCGGCAAACATTCATTTTTGTCACAGCCCACCAATCCATTTGAACCACTGGCATTGGTAATCACGCCATCAGTTGAAAATAACGCAAACTCAGGCTGATATACCGCAGCCGTTGAGATATTCATGAGTTTTGAAACTAAGGTAAATGCATTTTCATTGCTGACTTCGGACAGGTCTAGCCAAGGTGTAAACAGGTCATTAAATTCCGTATCTGAACTGATACTGAAATCTGCTGTCGCGACATTTCGAGTGATTTGATCAATCAAAACTTTATCTGCATTGTTGATATAAACCGCTTGGATGTCTGTAGCTGTAACTGCACTATTATTTTTCAATGCCAAGGCTTGAATGATTTTGGCTAAACGCATGGCCACTTTAACCGTTGCGTCGCTATTTGAAATCGTTGCAGCAGGTTTACCCGCGATGCCGGCAGCCAAATCCAATAAGGTCAAACGTGGGGGTGTCGTGCCACTGGCTACATTTGAAATTTGCTTCAAATCTACTTTACCCAAATCAATTCGACGTGATTTTTCACCTTGGACAAAGAAAGTTACCGTATCGCCAATCTTACAAGCACCTGTCGAAACACCTTCTTTTAGATCAAACAAGGTAATATAGGTATTTTTAACGTCGCTCGAACAATTAAAGTTCAGACCTTCAATTGGATAATCTAAAACAAACTCGACACAGCCTTCGGTATTACTTTTACAAGTACCATTAGTCGTACTGGTATCATAAATTTCAGGATTCACATTTGCACTTTCACCGCCACAGCCACTGAGCGCTGCAACCAATGCCGTTAAAGCAAACGGTAATAAAATTTTATTTTTCATCCTAATTCTCTTTCTTATGTCCTTAACGGATTGCTGTTAATTTAAGTTGGCCTTGATTGGTTAATACGCGGCCATCGACGTCTATTGCTGTTGCTAAAGGCGTTAAGAATAAATACTGGCTACCTTTAGGCACTTGAATCACGCCTTCTATTTTTTCATGGTAAAGATGATCCGCTTCACCTTGGTTATTTTTAAATCCACCTGCGCCTTCCATGACACAGCCATTTCTGTCTAAAAATACCGCAAATGGCCAATAAAATGTAGGACTTTGTACTTTGGATGCAAATGAATGTATACGAATATTTTGTAATGGTGATTTTAGTTTTACGACTTCATAGTCAAATTCGTCCGACAACGGTGCTCGAGGCCATAAATTAATATCTTGAGCTAAGTCGAGCTCTTTGGCTTTCTTCATTTTTTTATTCGAAAAACATTGCTGACCTAAACCTTGAATGGTGTCAGCTTGTGAGACCCGATAATACGATGTGGCTAAAGTGATTGGGCCTGTATCTTCGGGTTGATTGCGTTTAAATAAATTATCAATGACGGAGCGACTGACACCTTTTTCACGTTCAATGGTTTGCATCCGCGTTTGCCCCATCTTGCTGTCAATAACGCCTTCGGGCATGGTGTAAAAGCGCTTTTTGCCTTCTAAGTTAAACTCTTTATCTTCAAGATATTCATTATTGACATACTTTTCACCAGCCATGGTCGAAAAGCCTTGTTCTTGTTTTACCTTAGCCGCTTGTTTTGAAGGATTATTTTCTAAGTTTTCACCTGAAGATTGTACGGATTGATCAGTGCTGACTACTTTCTCAGCAAGGATCTTTTTCTCGACGACAGGTTTATCTTTTTCAGCTAGAACTTTGGACTGATACGCTTCACGAGGTTGGGTTAGCTCTGATTGCTGTAACTTCTCTGTCCATGTTGTTGAAGGTAAGACTTTTGCTGAAGTATCTGACGCTTGTACTGACTTTTCAGATTTGGGAACTTTATCACCTGAGACGTTTTTAATTTTATCTACTGTGACAGCTTTAATTTCATCCCGTTTTTCCGGCTCACGTACACTTAAACGTTGAGACTTCAGTGATTCAACAGTCTGTGCTGTTGGACTCGTTTGACGTGTTATCGGTGTCTTGGTTTGAGACGGACTAATGCTTACAGATGGTTGAGTAATTTGTTGTATAGGTTGAGAATCAATCGTTTTTGCAGTTGGACTTTCTTTAGATTTCTTTGCCGGTTTTTCTTGCACTTGTACCACCATTGGGCGCCCATCTGGCCCAATAATGGTATGAAACGCCCCAGCGTTGGTATACGACACTTGCACCACAGACAGTGCAAGTAACGTTTTTATGAATAAAATCCTTTTCATTCTGTCTGCTTATCCTACCAACGAGTTCTGTAATTTAATCCTAGGATGGTGATTTTCGTATCGGTTTTTACATTCAGTCCAGCATATGGGTTTAAAAGTAAGTTATTCACACCGGTTAAGTTTGCAAGACTACTAGTATTCGCTGGAATGTTATCTTTACTGCGTAAAAAGCCGATTGATAAATCTAAATCCGTATCTGCATCAAAACGATATCCAATCCCCATACCAAAGAGCTGCGCACCATTAATTGGGACCATGGTATTTCGCTTACCATCAGGAATAGACGTACTCCGTGGTTCATAGCCTGCACGTAGTTTCAAACGATCTGTTGCAGAATATTCAATACCAATACCCCAGTTCCAAGGCGATGTAAATTTCAAAGGTAAGGCCAAAGAATTATCGGTCACATTTTCAGATAATAATTTTGCAATTTTCAGCGCTGAAATTTGACGGTCGAATTCAAAACGGAATTTGTCCCAAGCACGATAATCGGTCCAGCCCACATCAAAATTGATTTGTAAATCAGGCATGACCTTATATTTGATCCCGGCCTGTACATGCTGTGGATATTCAAAATCCATCGAAACTAAACCCGACTCCGAGTTTGGCACGGCATTTGGGAAACCTAAAATTGCAGCTAAAATTTGACCTGTTGGTGATGACATTAATCCCTTAATCATCTCCTGAGGCGCTTTTGCATTATGAATGCGATAACGGCCTTTCATGCGCATTTTCGCAGCGCTTTGGTACACCATACCAAAACTAAAATCTTCGCGTGGCTCCCACAAAACCCCTAAGTTATAACTTGGGCTCAGCGACTGCTCTAAAGCCAATTCCATCTGACCAAATTTACCAAATGGGTTCATCCCTTCTTCGGTATTACACATCCCCAATAGCAAGATGTCGGTAATAATGTCCGAATTTTCCTTGAATGGCGTACAGACGACCTCATCAATCATCCTTAACATGCCGATCAACTCATTAGGAAATCGTAGATCAGATTTCAATCCAATGGCTTGATAGGACATCCCGACACCACCACCAATCGATAGCTCATCACTGACTTGATAACCTACAGTTGGCGATAGATAAGTAATACGCTCTAGAGCAACTTGTTGCCCCATGAAATTACCCGGGTTACCATTTTCAGCACCAAAACCCGCAATCAAAGGTGCATAAACGGCTGATGCAAATGTTGCTTTTGAACCCGGTGGATTGTAGGCAATCCCCATCGTTGGCGCGGCAATGGGTTGTCCAGCACCAAAATCCACCATCTTTTTTAAGACAGGTACATATAGGGATGCATATTCAACATCACCAGAAACCTTATCTTTAAAGTCCGTACAAATATCTGCCGTTACTTCAGGGCCATCATTACAGACCATTGGATCATCAGAATAGCCAAAGACGTTATAACCCGCAGGAACGGTAAATTCACGTTGAATATCAAAGTTTGCAATGATCCCCTGCATATCGGTTTGCAAACCTTCAATTTTGGTTAATGCTGCAGGGTTAAAATGCACGGCACTAATCCCCGGAGGATCAGCAGTCACAGCATTACCTAATGCAAGTGACCTTACATCAACTGAAAGGTTGGTACCCAATTGTGCAAAAGCAGCACTAGAACAGCCCGTTAAAACGATCGCACTAACAAGTGGGCTGAGTCGAATTTTACGCATACGACAGCCCTCTTAACGAAGTTTTTTTCCAAAACCTAGAATATCCAACGGGAAAGACAACCCTAATGACACATCTGGTGCATCTTCAGTTAAACCTAACCCCACCGTACCATTCACAATGGTCTCTGGAGATACACGTACACCTAAAGAAATCGCTAGAGTTGAACTGGTTTGGTCTGCAGGTGAATAGGATTCGCCACTGCTATACGTAAATTCTGCGCCGGTATTGAAACTTTGTTGATATGACATGGTAAGGGAAACATCGTAGTTAAACGAGTATGCAAAACCGAATGCAAAACCGCCACTAATCCCCGGTTCAAACTCTTCAATGACTCGCGAACCACGACGTTGGTTTAAGTCAGTTTCTTTGAAACCATAGTTTGCCGAGACGGATGCAAACAACACAACGGGATCAATATATTTACGTGTGCTGGCACCGATACCTGCAGAATAGTAACCTTTACCTGTTGCTAGATCATTTACAGCATTAATTTCGTATGGACTATCACCAGTTTTCGTGGACAAATTACCAAATAAAATAAGAGGCAAACGACCTTGCTTCAGTGGGAATGGTTCCCAGCGTGCGCCTAAAGAAATATCCCCTAAACCAGCAGTTGAAGTATCTTTTAATAAATCAGTTTTTGCTACTAAAGGCACAGATGCAGAGAATGTCAAATTGTCCATTACACCGTATTGCACGGTAAATGTATTGGTCATTGAGTGTGTGGCATTCTCTTGTACACGGAGTTGATAAAGTTGGCCTTGTGCCATTTCCATATCAAGTTGAGTATCACGGTAATAGGTATAATCGATATCGTAAAAAGATGATATTTCACCTTTTTTAATCAATGAATACTGACGTTCATTCGAGCTAAATACTTCCTGTAAGTTAGCTTCTTGACTCGCATCACCCTCTTGCTGTTGAAGTGCTGTCGATGCCTTTTCAGTGGCAGTCGCACTTTCTACTGGTGGTACCTCAGCTTGTACTGGCTCTTCAACAGATTCATACTGTCCAATTTCTGGCTCGGCAGCAGCTTCTTGTACAGTATCAGCCTGGGTTACAGCAGTAGGAGATACAGACTCTTCTACTGCTGTCTCTTGTTCAACCGGATCATATTCTCCAAGGCTTGGCTCTTCAGCTGCATAGGCAACCCCCATCACCACCTGAATACTCATGGCTAGTAGTGTTTTGTTCATCCATTTACGATTCATGTTCCTTCCCACCGTTTTTATTTTTTTAATCCTGACGCTTTGTTATACGCATTCATCTAATTATTTACTCTTATAGTAAAGCCTTAGAAAGTTGTAATTCGATTTACCATATGATTCCGACTCTTCATTCATATTTTTATCAAGTCGTATCGTAGATGCCTTGTCTGCAATTTTTTCCATGTAAAACTGCGGATATTGAATATCAACCAATGCATAACGGTTCACGGTTGCATCTTCAACATGTCGCAAGTCTGAATCTTGCAAAGCCAATAAATTTTTACGTTGCTCAGGCGCAACATTGATTAAAAATAATGTGTTGTTTTCCCATATTTCTTGGAATCGAACTTCATCGAAACTGATATTGCCCAGTGCTGGATCTGCAACATAAACACGCCCATCTTTATAGGCTTTAAACACCACAAAATGTTTAAAACCAGCATATGAAATGGGAACAATCGCAGGTTGGCCTTGCTTAACTAGATCTGAAAACTCCCCTTTGTAGCCCCCACTTTCTAGCCCGACAGCAGCGACAAAACGTTTCATGTCTAATAAGGAGAAACTTCGACGTTCGATAATTTTTTCAGTTTCACCAAATTTCAGCAAACCATTCATGGTCTGTTGCTCAGTCAGCTGTGTACCTACATAACCATTTAATAAAGTAGTTAAGGCCGCCGAACCACAACTGTAGTCGTAGGCTTGCCGAACGATGCCTCGAAATTGATCTTCTATGGCAGGTTTAATTTTTACAGATTCACGGTGCATCCGAGTAAAGGAATCATTTCGTGAATCCAATGTTTCGGTATAGTGAACTGTTCCGACTGGCTTTTCTTTTAATTCGAAGGACTCTTTGGCAAAGTAATACATCAATGCCGAGCCCACAGCTATCTCTAACATATCTTCTAACTTTTAGTTATCGGCAATGATGTGCCTTTTTTCATTATTTTTTTAGAGCTAATGCTCTACATCCATGTATTATGCAAGATACCTTTTTTTTTATAAAAAAACAGCATTTTTTTATGCTTTATTGGGTCATTCCGCACTTTTTTGTAAAAAAAAGCGCGTGATCAACACGCGCCTTATTTTTATTCTAGATTACTTACTAGAAATTGTAATTACAGAACCTTGGTTATATACACCCATAGCTGGGCTGTAGAATGTTTGTAAGCCTTGAACTTCGATATCACCAATTGAACCAGCGTCTTTACTGCCTAAATGAACACCTTTCACATAGTTATCAATTGGACCAGAGTTGCTTACCATTTGAATATAACCATTGTTTGTGCCTTCTTTACCATAAACACGGACATCTTGGTTAATGGTTAAATCAGATTTACCCGCATCAGCAACCTTGATGCTTTCGATAAAGATTTCACCTGCTTCACGTGTAGCCGTTTTAGTTGATGCATCAAGGATACCTAGATCTTTAATTTCTAAGCCGCCAACCATAGTTGTGCTTAGTTTGATCATGGCACCTTGTGGAGCAGCACCCAACTGAACATTAGCAGTCATTGGTCCAGTTTTTAGAGAAAGACCAGATAAAATTGCATTGTAGTTACTATCATCACCACCACGGCGAATACCTGTAGTACCAGCTGTACCAGATGCTGTTACACCAATTTCACCAATTTTGATATCTAAACCAGACACATCCGCTGCGATGTTAATGAATGCACCATTTGCACCAGTACCCGCATCAGTATCGATACGTAAATCAGCTAAATTACGAGAAGCTAGAAGATAAGCACCACCGTTATCATAGTTTGCACCAATGATGATACCTTTGTTTTCTAATGCATCACCAGCAATTCCGTTACCTTGAATAACGATCGCACCAGCAGTGCTTGTACCGCCCGAACCAGCATTAACACCTGCTGTTCCTTTTGCAGCTAAACCATCGTTATCGTGAATGAAAAGCTTTTCAATTTCAATTTTAGAAATACCAATCCCGATGTTAATACCATCTTGACCAGTGGTTGAACTAAGTGCAGCATCGTCCATTGCTTGCATAGCCATAGCATTCGCACTAAATGCGATTGAAGAAACTAGAGCTAATTTAGTGAAATTTTTCATACGGTACTCTCCCAAGAGTATTTATTTTTTTTTGATTTTCAACCACTCGATTTATTCAGCTGTAATATTATTTTGTGACAACTGTTAAATCTTTCCTTGAGTTGTTTGCTCGCTCGATTAAATTATATCCAAGCTGAAATTTGTTCAACTGTCGTTGGTCGCAATCTAATTCTTACCGATAAACGGTATTTGCAAACCAAATGAATTAGGAATGGTATAAAATCCATTTTATTCTTTAAAGTTAATTTTTCTGTTGATGCAAAAGCCAATTTCTTTTAAAAAATTTATTCTTAAACAAACTGTTAGTGCTCAAAAAATTTTGCAAGCGCTTGCACCCTTGTCACATGTGATTTTTTTAGAAGATCAAAACCAACCTGTTATTTGCTTTTTGGCAAATCAATATCAACAATTGAAGAATGATGAACTTAAAGCTTATGTCCGTACCAATTTAGATCAATATGAGGAATCTGATACTCAGCCCTTGCAAAATATTGCCTTCCAAGATTTATGTTCAAACTTAGGCAGTGGGTTTTCTGGGGGCTGGGCTGGCTTTATTAGCTATGATTATGCAGCGCAGCAACAGATTTCCTTGCACGCCAAAGCGCAACCTCGCTTGTTTTTAGGACAATTTTCCAGTTTTTTAAAATTAGAGAATGATGGTTGGTATTTTTATAGTTCAGATCATTCTGCAGCTAAGATTTACGACTACATTGATCACATAATTCAAACCGAGATCACTCAGAATCAATTTAAATTAAGACAAAAATGTACTGCAAGATGGTCTAAGTCAGACTACACGAAAGCCTTTGATCAAGTGCAGGAATATATTAAAGCGGGTGATTGCTATCAAATTAATTTAACCCAAGAGTTCACAGCTCAAGCAAACGGTTCACTCTTAGATACCGCTCAAGAATTTTGGTCACTGACTGATGCACCATATTCAGGCTACTTACGTATTAATGATTTTGAAATTTTAAGTTGTTCGCCTGAACTTTTTATAGATTTTAAGCCTAAACGCAAGATTATTACTAAACCAATCAAAGGCACGATGCCTCGCTATGAAGATCCAATTTTAGATGAGCAGTCAAAACAACGGTTAAAATCATCTGAAAAAGACATGGCTGAGAATGTCATGATTGTCGATTTACTGCGCAATGATTTGAGTATTTATGCAGAAACAGGTTCTGTAAAAACACCTAAACTTTTTGATATTGAAAGTTTTAACCAAGTGCATCACATGGTCAGTGAAGTTGAGGCAGTGCTGAAAACAGATGTAAACCCTTTTGAAGTTCTGATGTCTGCCCTGCCAGGCGGTTCGATTACCGGCGCACCCAAAATCCGTGCGATGCAAATCATTGAAGAACTTGAAGGCGCCCCGCGCGGCGCCTATTGCGGCTCAATGGGCTATTTTAATCACGGAGGCACGGGATCTTGGAATATTTTGATCCGCTCTATTCAAAAATACCAAGATCAGGTTTCGCTGTGGGCCGGCGGCGGAATCACCATCGCATCAGATTGCGATGCTGAATATCAAGAATGCTTTGATAAAGTCGAAGCCATGCTGGATTTGTTAAATACCTGGTATAAGCCAGATTAAACAAAAAAAGCGATTCAATTGAATCGCTTTTTTATAACCCTCCCCTTGCGAAGCAGTGCTTCTCACCTTTTCAAAAGGAAGATTAGGGTAGATTTAAATTTATAGTAGCTTGCAGCAATCAAGCCAAAATATCGTTTTTAAGCGTATCCACAAGGCGCTGATTTTGTTCATCTGTACCAATGGTGATACGTAGGAATTGATTAATCCGCGGCTTATTGAAGTAACGCACAATAATCCCGCGTTCGCGTAATTCAGCAGCCAACTCACCTGCATCTTTATTTGGCAATGAGGCAAAAATAAAGTTTGCCGCAGACGGCAATACCTTAAAGCCCAGCTCAGACAGCTGCTCTACTAGTTTTTCACGGCTCGCAATCACTTTGGCATTTTGCGCTTCAAAATACGCTTGATCCTCAAATGACGCCACGGCTGCTGCAATCGCAAAACGGTCCATCGGATAAGAGTTAAAGCTGTTTTTTACCGCTTCAAGCGCTGCGATTAAATGCGGCTGCGCGATCGCGAAACCAACGCGCAAACCGGCAAGTGAACGCGACTTAGACGTCGTTTGACAAACAACAAGGTTTTCATATTTGGCAACCAAAGCTACAGCAGATTCCGCACCGAAATCGACATACGCTTCATCAATCACAACCACTGAATTTGGATTAGCTTGCAGGACTTCCTCAATTGCAGACAAACCTAAAGCAATGCTGGTTGGTGCATTCGGATTGGTAATGATGATGCCGCCATTCGGCTGTTTATAGTCATCCACCACAATTTCAAAGGCATCATTGAGCGGTAAAATTTTAGTATTGGCCGCAATGCCAAAAAATTGGCTATAAACCGGATAAAAACTGTAGGTAATATCTGGATACAAAACCGGCAGCTCTTGCACAAAAAAGGCTTTAAAAATGTGCGCCAGCACTTCGTCCGAGCCATTGCCGACAAAGACCTGCTCAACAGGTACATGCTGCTGTTTTGCAATCGCTTGCTTTAACTCAGACGCATCTGGATCTGGATATAAACGTAAAACATCAGCAGAATTTGCCAACACTTTTTGTACTGCTTCCACCACTTTTGGCGATGGCGGATACGGATTTTCATTGGTATTGAGTTTTAAAATATTTTGGATTTTAGGCTGCTCACCCGGTGTGTACGGTTCTAATTCACGTACATCAGGGCTCCAAAAACGCATTTGTTCAGCGGTAATATTTGGCATTTTATTTTGCTCTTTTTCACCCTCTCCTAACCTCTCTTGCACTTCGCTTTAAAGGAATCCTTAAAGCTCGTTCAGGGAGAGGAATATTCATTTTATGAGATTTCCCCTCTCCTTTCAGGAGAGGGTTAGGGAGAGGTTTATAGTTTTGGAAAACTAAGTTTTTCACCTAGTCTATATTTAATTACTGATAACGATAGCGTGCTGAACGCGCATGCGCATCTAAGTTTTCCTGCTGCGCTAATGTATCAGCCGTTTTCGCTAAAGTTTTCACGCCATCTTCAGAACACATGATTAAACTTGAGCGCTTTTGGAAATCATAAACACCGAGCGGTGATGAGAAACGCGCTGTGCCAGAAGTAGGCAACACGTGGTTTGGACCTGCACAATAATCACCAATCGCTTCTGGTGTATAACGCCCCATAAAGATTGCGCCGGCATGGCGGATATCTTCAGCCATTTCCTGTGCTTGATCCAAGCACAGCATCAAATGTTCAGGCGCAACTTGGTTAATCAATTCGGCGCCTTCAGCACGGTCTTTGACTAAAACCAATGCGCCGCGGTTTTCGATTGAAGTACGCGCAATATCCGCTTTTGGTAACGCTTCTAAATGCTTTTCAATCCATTGCTCAACTTGATCTAAAAGTTCTGCATCTGGCGTAATAAATACCGCTTGAGCCACAGTGTCATGTTCCGCTTGTGACAATAAATCCATTGCCAGCCATTCAGCATTGTTTTGACCTTCGGCATAGACCAAAATTTCGGATGGCCCTGCAATCATATCAATACCGACTTGACCAAATACTGCACGTTTTGCTGCAGCAACAAAACGGTTGCCCGGGCCAGTAATTTTGTCCACAGATGGAATAGTTTCTGTACCATAAGCCAATGCTGCAACCGCTTGCGCGCCGCCAATGGTAAATACACGGTGTACGCCGGCTAAGTAAGCTGCTGCCAAAACCAATGGATTCAAATCACCATTCGGCGCAGGCACCACCATAATAATTTCAGGCACGCCAGCAACATGCGCAGGTACAGCATTCATCAATACAGAAGACGGATAAGAAGCTAAACCGCCTGGTACATAGATACCTACACGGTCCAGCGGTGTGACCTTTTGACCAAGGGTATTTCCTAAAGCATCAACATAGGTCCAGCCGTCTTGCTTTTGTGCTTGGTGAAATTCACGAACACGGTTCGCAGCAAGTTCTAAGGCTTCACGCACTTCTGAACTTAAACCATCAAATGCTGCTTTCAGCTGTTCTTGTGTCAGCTCTAATTCTGAGAATTGATGCGCTGGATGTCGATCGAACTGCTGTGTCAATTTAAGAACATGAGCATCACCATGCTGACGAACATCAGCAATGATTTGGTCAACGGTTTTTAAAAGTTCTGGATCATTCACAGTTTCAAAAGCCAACAAGTCAGCAAAAGCTTGCTTGAAGTTTTGATCTTGAGTCGATAAACGTCGCATCAATTTACCCACAAGGTAATCTATTGGAAAAGATTAGTTTACCTGTTTTACAGCAGCTTGTGGACATCTATCGCATGTGTTCATGTGGAGTTTTATTGAAAATAACTTTCGTTAAAATTGATGAAAATACAGTTTTAACATTATTTTTCAGTTTTCATAAAAAAACCGCCCAAATTTGAGCGGTTTGATCAGCATAGCTAGAAACTTAACAACTTATGCTTTTTTTGCTTGCTCGCGTTCTTCCACGGCTTTTTCTAGCTGTGCAAGAATTGGATTCAACAAAGTTTGTTTACGTTTAAAGCTTGCTTTGTTCACGATTAAACGTGAAGACACTTTACAGATTTCTTCCAAAGGCTCTAAACCATTGGCACGTAAAGTATTCCCGGTATCCACAACATCGACAATGTAATCGCCTAAACCAACCAATGGTGCAAGTTCCATAGAACCATAAAGTTTGATCACATCCACTTGCTCGCCCAAGCTTGCATAATATTGACGGGTCAAATTGACATACTTGGTTGCAATCTTTAAACGACCGTTCGGACGAACCATGCCAACTTTACCTGCGGTCATTAACTTACAGTTGGCAATTTTTAAGTCCAATGGTTCATACACATTTTGTGCACCATGTTCCATCAGCACATCTTTACCTGCCACCCCAATATCTGCAGCACCATTTTCAACATAAGTTGGTACATCAGAAGCACGTAAAATTAAAATACGTACGTGCTTATGGGTCGTTGGAAAAATTAACTTACGAGATTTATCCGGATCTTCCAATAAGTTAATGCCAGCTGTTTCCAACAATGGCAAAGTTTCTTTTAAGATACGTCCCTTACTTAATGCTAAAGTTAAACCATGATCAAAATTGCCCATTACGTCAAAATTGGGATCATCGTTTCTCATATCGCTCATTAACTTACTCGCTTAATTTGGGCACCTAAACCTTGTAACTTCGCTTCAACATCTTCATAACCACGGTCAATATGATAGATACGGTCAATCAACGTTTCCCCATCAGCGGCAAGTGCTGCTAAAACCAATGAGAAAGAAGCTCGTAAATCAGTTGCCATCACGGGTGCAGCAGATAATTTCTCTACACCTGTAACAACAGCATCATTACCTTCAACCTGAATATTGGCACCCATACGTGCTAATTCAGGTACATGCATGAAACGGTTTTCGAAAATCGTTTCAGAAATTGTGGCAAAACCACGACCAATTGCATTCACCGCCATCAGCTGTGCTTGCATATCGGTTGGAAATTCTGGATGTGGTAAAGTCTGGAAACTAACTGCTTTCGGGCGTTTACCCATCATATCCAGTTCAATCCAATCTTCACCGCGCGTAACTTCCGCGCCCATTTCTTCAAATTTATCTAGCACAGACTCCAACAAGTTTGGATCAGTATGTGTGGTTTTGATTTTACCGCCAGTGATCGCTGCTGCAGCGAGATAAGAACCTGTCTCAATACGATCAGCAACAACGGCATATTCACAGCCATGTAGGCTTTCAACACCTGTAACAACCAAAGTATCTGTGTCCAAACCTTCGATTTTTGCACCCATCTTGATCAACATATTAGCAAGATCGGTAATTTCAGGTTCACGAGCCGCGTTACGAATGGTCGTTACACCGTCTGCAAGAACCGCAGCAGTTAGAATATTTTCAGTACCACCAACTGTGACCATATCAAAGACAACTTCGCCACCTTTTAGACGACCATCCACTTTGGCATGCACATAACCTGCTTCAACTTCGATCTCAGCACCAAGTGCTTCTAAAGCTTTTAAATGTTGATCTACAGGGCGTGAACCAATTGCACATCCACCCGGCAAAGACACTTTTGCACTACCATAGCGCGCCAATAACGGGCCAAGCACCAAAATAGATGCACGCATGGTTTTCACGAGTTCATATGGTGCAAATTGATTATCTAAGCTAGAAGTATCAGCCTTAACCGTATCACCTTCATAACTGATTTGAACACCTAAACCTGCGATCAATTTCACTAAGGTGTTCACATCTTTTAGATTTGGCACATTAGTTAATGTAATAGGTGTATCCGCAAGGATAGTTGCAGCGAGTAATGGCAATGCAGCATTTTTCGCACCAGAAATACGAACTTCACCTTCGAGCTTAGTACCGCCCTGAATCAGAAATTTATCCATTAATTATTAAGCTCCGAATAAGCTTGCTTTGCGCCATTCTTCTTTGGTCATTGCACGAATTGTTACTGCATGTACTTCACCGCTGGCAATGTAGGAGTTCAAAGGTGCATAAACAGATTGTTGACGAGCAACAGGACGTTTGCCTTCAAATTGATCATCGACAATGCGTAGATCAAATTTGCCGCCTTGCCCACTAACTGCAACCTCAGCTTCTGGAAAAGCAGCTTTTAAAATTTCAGTGAGCTGTTCACTATTCATCACAAGACCCCATATAGGACTAACGGTGTAAAACCCGTCATTTTACTATAAATCTAAAAAATAATTCATTAGTCACATACATTATATATATAAAAAAAGAGGTTATAAAAAACCTCTTTTTGTACAATTTACAATCTAAACCGTTAAAGGCATATAAATGAGCTGCATTTTTCGATGTTTATGTAATTGTTTTTTTAATTTTTCAGACAATTTTTTGATCGAGGTATACATATCATCAGCGCACGCTTGTGCAAAAAGTTCTGTCCCAGGTAATCGTATAATCGCTTCCGCAATATGATTATCACTACCTTTTTTTGAACGTTTATCAACCTGATGATCTTTAGTCAGTTTGACTTGCATACTATTGACCTGATCTAAATGTTTGGTCATTTCCGCAAATTTAAGACGAATATTTTCTTCTATTGCTGGCGTAATTGTTAAATGATGGCCACGAATTGTAATCTGCATAATTCTATCCCTCACTTTCTTTCAGGACTGGAAAAGTTCAAGCCGAATCATCCAACTCAATATGCGAAGCATACATTTACACAATCAGATCATTTCGGCCATTCCTTATAAAAAAAGAGATTCATTATTTCGTCATAATGAACCTCTAGAATAGTCAGATTTTCAAATTTAGATCAACACTTTTCGCTCTGAAGATGATGGAATATGTAACGATTCACGATACTTCGCAACTGTACGACGAGCAACATCAATACCTTCTGCATTAAGCAAAACTGCAATTGCATTATCAGACAAAGGCTTACGTGTATTTTCTTCTGCAATCAACTTTTTAATTTTTGCACGAATTGCCGTCGAAGACGCTTCCCCACCAGACGATGTTCCAACATGACTTGAGAAGAAATATTTCAACTCAAATAATCCACGTGGTGTGAGCATATATTTATTTGTGGTTACACGGGAAACTGTGGATTCATGGAGTTCAACTTCTTCCGCAATATCTCGCAGGACCAAAGGCTTCATTGCCTCAGGCCCTTGTTCAAAGAACGCTCGTTGATGCTCCACAATACAGGTTGCCACTTTTAATAAAGTTTTATGTCGTTCATCAATGCTTTTAATGAAATTCTTAGCTTCAAGCATTTGATTACGTAAATATTGATTATCGTCACTTTGATCTGCACGCTTGATCATATTGGCATAGAAAGAATTCACTCGTAGCTTTGGCATTACATCAGGATTTAACTGTACCAACCAATGTTCATTCTTTTTTAGCACCACTACATCTGGAATTTGATAGTCTGAATCTTTATCTTCAAACTCTTGCCCTGGATGTGCTTTTAATGTTTTTAACAAACAAATGGCTAGTTTAAGTTGTTCCGTATTTAAACCCGTTTGCTTAATTAACTTAGGTAATTCATTAGTAATCAGCAACTCATAATTTTTCAATAATAAAATAGCTTCATATCGATATTCGACATGTTCAGGAAGATTTTCAACTTGTACCATTAAACATTCAGCGAGATTACGTGAACCTACACCTAAAGGATCTAGACGCTGAATATGCTTTAAAACCACCAAAACTTCGTCATCTTCGACTTCTTCTTCATAATCCATAGAATCTAAAAGATGCTGAACAGATTGGGTAATTTCATTTAAGTCACAATCTAAAAAACCTTTGTTATCTAAAGCATCGATAATACAGTGTGCAATTAGTTTATCGATCACAGAAAAGTGTAAAAGATTAACTTGCTCAAGCATATGTGCTTGTAAACTTTGATGCCCCTGCCGATTATCTTCGCGCTCTTCAAATTCAGCAGCACCTAAACTTGTAGGTTGATGCGTATAAACATCATCCCACTCCGTATCTACCGGTAACTCATCAGGCAAATGATCGGCATTTAATTCATTGGTTAAGTCTTTATTTTCCCTTTCTTGTTCTTGTAAGCTATTTAAACTTTCAACGGTATTTTGTTCTTCAACTTTCTCTAATAGAGGATTACTGTCGAGTTGGATTTGAATTTCTTGTTCCAATTCCAAACTTGAAAGCTGTAATAAACGAATGGCTTGTTGTAATTGAGGTGTTAATGATAAGGAATTGGCAACCTTTAACCCCATCGCTAATTTCATTAATAACTCCCCCTATAATTAACCGCACTTTATAAGCAATTTTTATGCCGTTTTATTTTTTATAGCATAATTTTGAACAGAACGCCCGATTTTTTGTCTTTTTTAGACACATTATTCAGCTAATTTATTCTTTTATTAGGAACAATTCGCCTTATAAATGAATTATTTAATTAGATATATTATTAATTTCACTCTATTTTCCTTTTCACCACACATAAAAAAACACCCCCTGGACTAGTCAGGGGGTGTTTCGAATAATGAGCTGGCGATGACTTACTCTCACATGGGTAACCCCACACTACCATCAGCGCTAAGAGGTTTCACTTCTGAGTTCGGGAAGGGATCAGGTGGTTCACTCTT
>NZ_VPBO01000022.1:0-67813 GCF_013418655.1 Acinetobacter sp. YH12128
AAAGCTCGTAGTATTCATGGATTTCTGAGTGGGATTTACGCATCGTTATGTGCATATCAACTTAATCATCAAAATAAACCAACAATTCAAATTATGGAATCATTGGCTTAAGCGGGATTCGGGTTAATTAAAATGATACGTCAGTCCTGCATATACCGCCCGACCTTCACCCGGTGTTAAACGAGCAGGATCTTTGCCGGCATCGTTATAACCCGGTGTGACGGTAGATGCATATTTTTTATTAGCTATATTTCTGAAATCCAACCACGCCATATACTGTTTTTGCGGTTGTATATAACCGAACGATGCTCCCCAAATTTGCCAATCTTTTGTATAGACACTATTGGCATAGTCAGTTGCGACCTTTGCGGCATAAAGTGTATTGACCGCAGCATAAAAGCCTAAAGGATGTTCGTATTTAAGTTCAGCCTGATAGATATGTTTAGGTATTCCTGCAAGCTCATTTTTTCCAAATACCGCATCATTTTTATAGTGAAAATCATTCAAGGTATAGGCTTGTTTTAGTTGAACTTGTCCATATGTATCATTTTGCCAAAGTGAACTGTTTAAACCGACTTCAATCCCTTGATGGATGGTGTCTGAAGCATTTGATTCAGCAATAATCTTTTTAGGCTCTGATTGGATTTCAACGGCCAATAGTTCATTTTTAACCTGTGAATAGTAATATGCAATATTCCACTCACCCAGTGCATGTTGACCACGCCCACCTAGTTCAAGAGTATTCGCTGTCTGACTATTCAAATGAATCGGAGCATTTTGGCGTCCCGTCGCTGCGCCACTTTCGTCGGGGAACTTTTGATCCGAACCCCAAATTAAAGCCCAAGGATGTGGTGCTTCTAAGCTTCGACTGACATTGGCAAAGAGCTGTGTTTCAGGTTGGATTTGATATCGAAAACCTAGCGATGGCAGGACATTCCATTCACGAATATTTTCTTTATGACTTTGCACAGGCCATGTCACTTCACTTTCACGATGGGTGTACGCCAATGCAACTCGACTATCGAGCCAAAACTGTGGGTGTAGTGCCAAGGCATTGGCATAATGTAAAACATAGTCACCACCTTGGTAGGTATAATGCCGCGTTTCTGTATCCGCAGCATAGGCACCTTGCGCTACACGCAAGCGTTCAACGACCTGACCATCTGGCAAATGCGTGGTACTACGAAAACCTAAAGTATTTTGGCTTTCATGCCCCCATAGCGTTCGGTCAAATTGGTAGTTAAATAAGGTAATGATATCGTCATAGTCAACATCGGTACTATACAAACCTTCTTGCAAATCCATCGGATAATGATGATAAGCTAGACCCAACTGTAAGTGATCGCCTGAGTCCAAAGTCATATTGGTTTTATTCGCCAACCAAAGACTTCCCGGCTGCGGACGATTATTATTCAGCGAGATATTTTGGGCTACTGCTTGTTTTGGATTTTGTTCAATCTGTTGTTGGGTTAGACGTCCCGGCGTTTGGTGTTCAGTCTCTCGGTAACGCAGATAAAAACGTGTATCTAGGTTTGGATTTATTTGATATCCCACATTGGCCGATAAACCTTTGCTCTGGCTTGAAGCATGATCTTGAAAACCGTCATCATCACTTTGCGTTAAGGAAAGATAATAGTCTAAGTCGCCAATTTGTTGTCCTGAATTGATTTCACTTTTTTGATAACCGTGGCTACCCATTTCATGGTGCACTGACAATTTAGCTGCATTTTTTCCAGTTGGGCTAGCATAGTTAATTAGACCACCCAAGCTTAATGCACCACGTGTTAAACCATTAGCCCCCCGTAAAACCTCTATATGGTCTACCCACAGCGGCTCAAGCAGTTCATAAGGTGTTCCTCCTGGCCCTGTAAATGGCAAATCATCTAAGGTCACATACAACCCTGAAGCATGCGCCCCCGGTGCACGATTGATCCCCGAGCCACGTATCGACAGTTTTACCCCTTCATTTCCTGAAGATGCTGCGTAAATCCCCGGTTGATTTTTAAATAAATCAGCATTTGTTCGCTTGGGTATATCTTGAATGTCTGCTACAACGATTGCATTGGTTGCACCATTTACTTTGGTCAGTGCTTTTTTTATTTTTTCATCCATTGAACTTTGTTTAACGTTGATGGTGATTTCAGGTAATACATTGCTATCTGCAACACTATACTGTGCCATTGCAGTAAGCATCATCAGGCTTAAAAGCTTAAGTGACGTGTTGTTATATTTGGAAAATTGAGGGACATCCATGATTGCGTCTTCTAAGTGAAACGAAATTGACGGCAAGGATTGTAGTGTGTTTTATCGTCATGTATGTATCAAAATATTTCAAAATTCATGATTTTTATCAATATCCTTCTTCGTATTTTTATATTCAAATGATTTGTCAAATGAAATAAAACAGATAATTATATTTTTTAGTCAAAAATAAAAGTTTCTAAATAAGATAAAAGCCCTCAATAGATAAAGATCAAGGGCGTGTATTGATTAAGAGTACGCATTGAAAGATTGTCGGAAAGTTAGATGTCAAAACCTGAACATACTTCCAATCCCGCTCTCGTTAAATTGATATTGAAATTTCTAAGGCAATTTAAATTAAACAATTCTCTGTAACGGCATTAGAAGTTGTACATCGCGACCGCATTAATTCGGTTATCTTCCCCCTTAGTACTGCCATTTGGTGCGGCGCCAAAAGCTTCACGTTCACCATAGACATATTCCAGACCTAAACTAATCGGCTTAACAGGGCTGTAAAATACATTTGCCCATGCTTGCCACAAGTTTTTATTGGCCTTGGTTTTGTCGACTAATGAGTTGACATAATCTGCATTGTTATCTGCTTTCATATAACCATAGCCCAATGTTCCGCGCCATTGTGCTGAAATTTGTTGAGTTAAACCTACTGTAATCGAGTCAAATTCATTGGTGGCGATGATGTCTTTATCCGCATTGGTCACAAAACCTTGGTTGGTCCATGACACAAAACTGCTGTCGCCTTTGACATGGTAATAATCCGCTTTGAGCACTGTTTTATCCGTCAAATCTAGCTTTGCGCCCAGACCAAGTCCCCATGCGGTTTCTGTATCCGTATCCGTTTTCTTTTCAGCACCCATCGCACGTGCGCTCAACATGAGTGTATCTGTCATTTTATGGTTTAACCGCGCTGTTAATGCAGGCAAACGCATATTTGAACTGTCATCCTTAGAATCTTCTACTGCAAGCACAAGATTTGTCTCAGGACTAAATTTGTGACTATAGCGAACTTGAGGTGTACGTTTAACAGCACCACCAACATAGCCCAATGCATCAATAGTTTCAGGCATATAATCAGGTATAGCAAAGTTAGACCATGTTTGCCCCACCAACCAATCACCATAGGTTAAATAGGCATGACGAATACGTAGTCCATCATTTGCACCCAAAAAGTCGACTTCAATTTTACCACCTACATGTCCCACTTGAGTCGGCGTTTTAAAGTCTAGTCCTAAACGTGTGGCAGCAATTGTTGCTTTTAAACGATCTGAACTTTCAGCATTCCCTTCTAGCGGAACACTATTCATTTGGTTATACAGGCGAGATAAGCTGCCGCCTTCTGTCTGATAAGATGCATCTGCTCGCACATTGCCATACAAGCTAAACTCAGCGCCCGATTTGGTATTTAAACTCAGGCTCGGTGTTTGAGTCGGTTTTTGATTCTGCGCAGCAACTACAGATCCTTGTTTTACGTCTTTGATTTCACTCGACAAAGTGTTTTGCTGCTGAACATATTGCTGCATCATGGCTTTTAATGCTTTGACTTCATCACGCAACTGTTCAACTTCAGCTTCGCTGACTGCCGCATGTGTCCACATGGGGAACGCGACTGCACAAGCTAGTATCATCGGTTTAATTTTAAAGGTTTTTTTGACTAAATTTAGCTTTTGAGTTTTCATCCTGACCTCGATTTGGGCAATGCCCTTTCCTTATTTTTTGTCACAATTTCCCACTAGCCCTCATGCTGTGCATCAGGGCCTGGAAACTTAAAATTTTGGGGTAATGTTAAATCTTTAAATATCGGCTTAATTCGCTGGATTTTTGATAGCTTGCGTATTGAGTTTTGGCGATTGACCTTGAGTAGATGCCTCTACAGACGCTTGCAAATTCACCATAAAGATCGCCAATGCAGCAATAACACCGGGAATGGCTATCACCAAGAAGTTCATTTGATGCGGCAAATTCATGGTTAACAGTGCCCCTGTAAGCACAGGTCCAACGATTGCACCAATTCGTCCAATACCCGATGCCCAGCCCATACCTGTAGAACGTACCGTGGTTGGGTAGTATTGTGCGACAAAGGTATAAAGTAAGATTTGTGAACCGATGGTAGCTGCGCCTGCTACAGCAATTAATGTATACAGAACCATTTGCGGACTGTTAAAGCCCAGTAAGATTAAAGCCAACGCGCCACACATGAACATGATGCTCAGTACTTTTTTGATATGGAATCGGTCTGCCAAAGCACCACCACCAATAGCACCTACCATTCCACCAATATTCAGCGCAAAGAGGAAAATCATACTTGCACCAAGCGAATAGCCAGCTTGAATCATCAATTTTGGTAACCAACTTCCAAGTGCATATACCATCAATAAGCACATGAAAAATGCAATCCAGAACATGAACGTACTGAAACTACGGCCTTGTTGAAATAATGCTTTTAACGGTGCTTTGTCTTCTTCAGAAACTTCATTGAGTACAAATTGAGTATCCGTTGTGAGGACTTGTTCAGGAGCAATTTTAGAGACAATTGTTCGAGTCGTATCTGTTTGATGCTTTGAGGTTAAATACATCAATGATTCAGGGAGGAATTTCCAAATTAAAGGCAGTGCAAGACATGGAATAATTGCAATATAAAACATGATTTTCCAGCCATATACAGGCACTAACCAAGCACCCAATAATGCTGAAGCCATACCACCAATGGCATAACCACTAAACATTAGTGCAACCAAGGTGCTTCGTATACGTTTTGGCGCGTATTCTGTCATTAATGCGACCACGTTCGGCATAACGCCACCGATGCCTAGACCGGCAAGAAAACGTAAAATACCAAACTCAACTGGAGTACTTGCAAAAGCGCCACAGAAGGTAAAACCACTAAAAATACCGACACAGATCATAATGGTTTTTTTACGACCAATTTTATCGGACAGTGTGCCAAAACACATGGCACCGAACATCATGCCAAATAAAGCCGTACTTGCCAGTAAGCCGGCTTGTACCGCAGATAATGACCATTCTTGCATCAACAACGGTAAGGCAACACCATAGATCACCAAGTCATAACCGTCAAAAATAATAATCAAAAGACACCAAATTAAAACACCCCAATGAAATGGCGTAAATTTGGCTTCATCAACCAAGGTATTAATATTAATTTTCTGGTTTTGCATAGCCCACCTCCTAATTGTGAAGCTTGTAAAATTCGCTTTTCACAATGAATAAGTCGGTGCTTAATGTCCAAAACCGATTAGGCATGTTTGTATACCTAAAAAGTTGAATACAAATTAATCCCTTGATTCCGCTTTATTTAAATAGATCATTTCATATGTGCAGTTCATCTGAACGTCTAGCGACAGCATACTCAAAACACAGCACGATCATAAGGAATCGCTTCTAAATCATATACTTGATAAACACTATCAAATAAACCACGAATATCTTCGCTTTCATCCATATTACGTACAGCCATAAATACTGGGCTAATCGCGGCTTCATCTAAGATAGGAACAAAGGTTAAATGTGTTAATTGCACACTTTGGGCACTCATTGGAGTGATACAAACCCCTTCATTAGCTGCAACAAAGCCTAGAGCCAGTTGTAATTCACGTACTTCGCGTACTTTTTTAGGTTCCAAACCATACTCTGAAAATATGCCACGCACTTGGGTCGAAAAGTTTGGTTTGTTGTGATTTGGGTAAAAAATCAATTGTTGATCGATCAGATCTGCAAGATAGACTCCTTCCTTTTTTTGTGCCAAAGGATGACTAGCGTGTAAGGCAACTACTAAGCGTTCTTCACGCAGTAAAACCCGTTTAATTGCAGGGTCTGAAATACGTAAACGCCCAAAGCCGACATCTATACGGCCTTCTTTTAATGCTTTGATTTGTTCAGTGGTGGCCATTTCCTCCATTTCTATTTTTAAATGTGGATGTTGTTGTTTGAATAAATACAAAATATTCGAGAGTAAACCAAACAATAAAGAGCTCACAAAACCGATTGTCACTGTTCTTTCGGTCAAACCGATTCGTTTCGTCATCGATTTAATTTCTTCTGCATTAGACAAAAGTTTTAAAGCATGATGATAAAAAAATTGGCCTGCTTCTGTGGTCTTAAGCGGTCGGCTACCGCGTTCAAATAACTGAATTCCAAGCTCATGTTCCAAATTTTGAATCTGCCGACTCAAAGGTGGTTGAGCTATATATAGTTTTTCTGCCGCTTTGGTAAAACTCTGCTCTTCAACCACTGCGACAAAGTATCTTAAGTGTCTTAGTTCCATGGTTATCGATACCTATTAAGTATAATAAAATGCAAATTTGATCTTCGACGTGAAGATTTTATTCTTTTAAGGTATATCACATAGACAGGATTAAGCAAATTTAATCCCATCCAACAGATCAAAAACATCGTGCAGCCCATACCTGAAAGAAACTTCAGCTGCTACACGAAATAACTTAAAAAGTATTGTTAGACAACCAAACAAGGAACGTGGCAGCCAAAGACCTCTTTTATCGAGTGATAGCCACCCATACTTAAATGCATACTTAAGGAGATATAGTATGAACCGTCAAGAGATTGATGTTCTGGTTAAACAAATGAACGTAGATACAGCAACAGGGCCTGTTGACCAACGTGTACAACAAGTTGTGGTACGTTTATTGGGTGATTTATTCCAAGCGATTGAAGATCTAGATATTACTCAAACTGAACTATGGAAAGGTCTAGAGTATTTTACAGATGCGGGTCAAGCGAACGAATTAGGTCTTTTAGCCGCTGGTTTAGGTTTAGAGCACTATCTAGATTTACGTGCCGATGAAGCTGATGCGAAAGCAGGTATTACAGGTGGTACACCACGTACCATTGAAGGCCCTTTATATGTGGCTGGCGCACCTGAATCAGTGGGCTTTGCTCGTATGGATGATGGTACGGAAACCGATAAAATTCCAACTCTGTTTATTGAAGGTACAGTAACAGATACCGAAGGCAACATCATTGAAGGCGCTAAAGTTGAAATTTGGCATGCCAACAGCCTAGGTAACTATTCTTTCTTTGATAAGTCTCAATCTGACTTCAACCTTCGCCGTACCATTCTTTCTGACCAAGATGGTAAATATGTTGCACAAACTACGATGCCCGTTGGTTATGGCTGTCCTCCAGAAGGCACAACCCAATTTGTTTTAGACAAATTAGGCCGTCATGGTAACCGTCCATCACATGTACATTATTTTATCTCTGCACCGGGTTACCGCAAGTTAACCACTCAATTCAACATCGAAGGTGATAAATACCTTTGGGACGACTTTGCCTTTGCAACTCGTGATGGTCTGGTGGCAACTGCTGTTGATATCACAGACGAAGCTGAAATTGCACGTCGTGGTCTAAACCAGCCGTTTAAACACATTAGCTTTAATGTTGAGTTAGTTAAAGAACAAGCTGCAGCACCAAATACTGAAGTTGATCGTCGACGCGCTAGCGCTTAATTACTCAATCTAAGGAAGCCGAGCTGTCTCATCCAAGTTTGACAACTCGGTGACTATCCCCTCATTGGACAGTCGGAGAATGGACATGCCACGTATTCCTGTAATTAACACCAGCCATCTAGATCGTATTGATGAACTTCTTGTCGATAATTTTGACACTGGTGAATTTAAACTGCACCGCTCAGTATTTACCGATCAAGCGTTATTTGATCTTGAAATGAAATACATTTTTGAAGGTAACTGGGTGTATTTGGCACATGAAAGCCAAATTCCAAATAACAATGATTATTACACAACTCATATTGGTCGCCAGCCGATCATCATTGCACGTAACCGTAATGGTGAACTGAATGCCATGATCAATGCCTGCTCACATCGTGGCGCACAGTTATGTCGTTATAAAAAAGGCAACAAAGCGACGTATACATGTCCATTCCATGGTTGGACCTTTAATAACTCAGGTAAATTGCTCAAAGTTAAAGACCCTGCCGAAGCGGGTTATTCAGATTGCTTTAACCAAGATGGTTCACATGACTTGAAAAAAGTCGCACGCTTTGAAAGTTATAAAGGCTTTTTATTTGGCAGCTTAAATCCTGATGTGCCAAGTCTAGTAGAATTCTTAGGTGAAACCACCAAAATTATCGACATGATCGAAGGTCAGTCGGAAAATGGTTTAGAAGTTTTACGTGGTTCATCTACCTATACCTATGAAGGTAACTGGAAACTGACAGCTGAAAATGGCGCAGATGGCTATCACGTTTCAGCCGTGCATTGGAACTATGCAGCGACCACTCAGCACCGTAAAGAAGCACAAGCGGCAGATAATATTCGTGCCATGAGTGCGGGTTCTTGGGGCAAGCAAGGCGGTGGTTCTTATGGTTTTGACAGTGGTCACATGTTGTTGTGGACACAATGGGCTAACCCAGAAGACCGGCCAAACTTTAGCAAAGCCGATGAATATACCGAAAAATTCGGCGCACCGATGTCGAAATGGATGATCGAGCGTTCACGTAACCTATGTCTTTATCCAAACGTCTATTTGATGGATCAATTCGGTTCACAAATTCGAGTTTTACGCCCGATTTCTGTCAATAAAACTGAAGTCACCATTTACTGTATTGCCCCTGTCGGTGAAGAGCCAGAAGCACGTACACGTCGTATTCGTCAATATGAAGACTTCTTTAATGCTTCAGGCATGGCAACACCTGACGATTTAGAAGAATTCCGTGCCTGCCAAGCAGGTTATGCAGGGATTGAACTGGAATGGAACGACATGTGCCGTGGTTCAAAACACTGGATTCATGGACCGGATGATGCAGCCAATGAAATTGGATTAAAACCGCTATTAAGTGGCATCAAAACCGAAGATGAAGGTCTTTACCTTGCTCAGCATCAATATTGGTTAAAAACCATGAAACATGCCATTGCTGAAGAAAAAGAATTGGCAGAACAAGTCGCAAATGAACAAGGAGATGTCGCATGAATGCAACTGCACATTTAGACAGCGTAAGCATTGAAGCTGTATCTCAGTTCCTCTACCGTGAAGCGCGTTTTTTAGATGATGAACAGTGGGATGAATGGCTAGCGTGCTATGCCCCAACTGCATCATTTTGGATGCCAGCTTGGGATGACGACGACCGCCTAACGGAAGATCCACAGTCTGAGATTTCTTTGATTTATTATCCAGACCGTCAAGGTTTAGAAGACCGTGTCTTCCGCATTAAAACTGAGCGTTCATCTGCCACGATGCCGGATACACGAACTAGCCACAACATTAATAACGTAGAGATTGTTGAACGTGATGGCGACAAAGTCACGGTGCGTTTTAACTGGAACACCTTAAGTTTCCGCTACAAAACCAACTATAGCTACTTTGGCATGTCACGTTATGAAATTGATTTTTCAGGCGAGCAGCCAAAAATCCTCAGTAAATATGTTGTTCTTAAAAACGATTATATCAACCAAGTTATTGATATTTATCACCTATAAAAGCTTATTTCACTAAGCAAGGTTTAACTTTCAGCCAGAAGGATATTTGGCTGAAAGGACACGTTATACCAGATTTTCAAAAGGATATTCAGCCATGTCAAACCATAATGTTGCACTTCAATTTGAAGATGGCGTTACTCGTTTTATTAGTGTTGCTCAAGGTGAAACCCTATCCGACGCAGCCTATCGTCAAAAAATCAATATCCCTCTAGATTGCCGTGATGGCGCATGCGGGACATGCCGTGCATTTTGTGAGTCGGGTACTTACGACATGCCTGAAGAATCTTATATCGAAGACGCTTTAACCCCCGAAGAAGCAGAGCAAGGTTATATTTTAGCTTGCCAATGTCGTCCTAGTTCAGATGCGGTTTTCCAAATCAGTGCATCATCTGACGTGTGTAAAACTGAAATTCATGAGTTTCAAGGCACATTGTCTCGTGTTGAAAATATGTCGGATTCTACGATTACCTTTGATATTCAACTGGATGAAGGTCAACCTGACATTAACTTCTTGGCAGGTCAATACGTCAATGTCGGCATTCCGGGGACTGAAGAAACTCGTTCGTATTCGTTTAGTTCAAAGCCGGGCAATCGTTTAACAGGCTTCGTGGTTCGTAATGTCCCTGAAGGCAAAATGAGTACTTTCCTGAGTGCCGATGCGAAAGCCGGCGACAAAATGACCTTCAAAGGACCTTTTGGTAGTTTTTATCTGCGTAATGTTGTCCGCCCTGTGGTCATGCTTGCAGGTGGTACAGGTATTGCGCCGTTTATGTCCATGTTACAAGTGCTTGAAGAAAAAGGTTCTGAACAACCTGTTCGTCTTGTATTTGGCGTAACCAATGACTTTGACATCGTAGCAAAAGACAAGCTCGATGAATTACAAAGCAAACTCCCGTGGTTCGAATACCGTACTGTGGTCGCTCACCCTGAGTCACAGCATGAACGTAAAGGCTATGTGACCAGTCATGTTGAAAAAGATTGGTTAAACAATGGCGATGTGGATATTTACCTCTGTGGTCCTGTACCGATGGTCGAAGCGGTACGTGGCTGGTTAGATACCGAAGGCGTTAAACCTGCAAACTTCTTGTTTGAAAAATTCTCAGCGAATTAAGGGAGAATAGTTTAATGTCAGAACAAGCCAGATTTAACAATAAAGTTGTCATCGTTACCGGTGCCGCTCAAGGTATCGGTCGTGGAGTAGCACTACAAGTGGCTCGAGAAGGCGCTCAAGTGGTATTGGCAGATCTCTCAGATTTTGTTGAAGAGACGCTTAACGATATTCAAGCCCACAATGGCGATGCCATTATTGTTAAAGCCAATCTTGAAACATTTGCAGGCGCTCAATCAGTTGCTGCTCAAGCCATTGAAAAATATGGCCGAATTGATATTTTAATCAATAACGTTGGCGGTGCGATTTGGATGAAGCCCTTCCAAGAATTTTCAGAAGAAGAAATCATTAAGGAAGTTAATCGTTCATTATTTCCAACCCTCTGGTGCTGCCGAGCCGTGTTACCTGAAATGATTCAAAATCAGCAAGGGACAATTGTAAATGTATCTTCTATTGCAACCCGTGGTATTAACCGTGTGCCATATTCAGCGTCAAAAGGTGGGGTTAATGGCTTAACCGCTGCTCTCGCTTTTGAACATGCCAAAGATGGTATTCGAGTCAATGCCGTAGCCACAGGTGGCACAGAAGCCCCACCACGAAAAGTACCAAGAAATACCAATCCATTGTCAGATCATGAAAAACAATGGATGCAAGACGTGGTCGATCAAACCATTGACCGTACATTCTTGGGACGCTATGGCACAATTCAGGAACAAGTCAATGCCATCTTATTTTTGGCATCCGATGATTCATCTTATATGACAGGAACAGTCGTCCCTGTTGGTGGTGGAGATCAAGGTTAAAGCTATACCGTCATTGGTTTAATTCAACAGGCTCATTGACATAGTCGCATGGAGGCAAAAGCGATGGCACCCCTGTTAAAAACATTAAAAGAAGATTGGTCGATCTCAGCGACGGTTGCAGGATTTTTAGCCGTGCTGATTTCATATTCAGGCCCACTGATTATTTTTTTCCAAGCCGCACAAAAAGCTCAAGTTTCCCCAGCCATGATGATTTCATGGATTTGGGGGATTTCTATTGGTGCTGCGCTGGCGGGTATTTATCTCTCTATTAAATATAAAACCCCGGTGATTACCGCGTGGTCAGCGCCCGGTACGGCTCTTTTAGTCACCCTATTTCCGAATATTTCACTGAATGAAGCCATAGCGGCTTATATCACATCCGCTATCGTTATATTTTTGATTGGCATCACCGGCTATTTTGACAAACTCTTAAAATGGATTCCTCAAGATGTCGCTGCGGGAATGATGGCAGGTATTTTATTTCAGTTTGGGCTTGGACTGTTCACTGCTACAGATAGTATGCCGATCATTGTCTTTGGCATGTTATTGGTCTTTCTTTTTTCGAAAAGACTATCGCCACGCTACGCGATGATTTGGGTCTTACTGACTGGAGTCGTTTTGAGTTTTTCATTAGGAAAAATTAATCCTGTTGATGTGAATTTTCAACTCGCTATACCGCAGTTTATTGCCCCAATTTGGACTTGGAACTCAACTTTAAATTTGGCGATTCCCTTAATCTTAGTCAGTCTGAGTGGTCAATTCCTTCCGGGGATGGCGATCATGAAACTCAGTGGATATGACACGCCAGCCAAGCCGATTATCACAGCGACCAGTATTGCCTCGCTCGCTGTCGCATGTGTCGGCGGCATTACCATTGTTTTAGCGTCAATTACCGCAGCCATGTGTATGGGCAAAGATGCACATGAACTAAAAGAAAAACGTTATATAGCCGGTATTGCCAATGGTATTTTTTATATTTTAGGCGGCTTATTTGCAGGCAGTATTGTCATGTTATTTAGCCTATTACCTAAAGAGTTAGTCGCCGCACTTGCAGGTTTAGCGTTATTAGGTGCGATTGGAACAAACATGTCCGTTGCGATGAAAAATGAGGCCAACCGTGATGCGGCGCTAATCACTTTTTTAGCGACAGCCTCAGGTATGCATTTTTTAGGGCTAAGCTCAGTATTTTGGGGGATTTGTATCGGTGTCGCTGCACATGTCATTTTGACCAAACGAGTAGCCACACAAGCACCGATGACAACGACTCAAGATTCTAAAAGTTCATAATGTCCAAACGCATTGCCAATACAAAGAAGATGGAACACTACATCTTCTTTGTTTAATCGAAAACTCAATTTTTTGATTTTCTTGTCATTTAAACTTAAAAATTCAATATTCGAAATTAAGAGCTCTATAGGATAAAAAAGGGATCATGTTGCATCATCCCTTTTTTACTTATCTTTGAATTATTTACGTTTTTTCTTACCACTAAGTAGATCTATGGCTTGGGCATAACGTGTAGGTGCAATTCGCTGAATTAAATCAATAATTTTGGCATCATTACCAATTAAAACTCGACGTTTATTCTGCTTTACCGCATCTAAAATGACTTTTGCTGCGACTTCAGGCGGTGTTTTTAGCACTTTATTAAATGCTTTCGTGGCTCTATCTGGGTTCATCCCTAACGCACGAATACTGTCACTCATACGCGCGCTATTTGCAATATTGGTTCGAATCCCACCCGGATGCACGCAAGTTGCGCTGACTCCAGCATTTTCCAAGTCTAATTCTTGGCGTAAAGATTCAGTAAAACCTCGTACCGCAAACTTCGTTGCATTATAGGCACTTTGAGTCGGTTGAGCCGTCAAACCAAATAAGCTGGAAATATTAACTATATGTCCATCGCCACTTTGTTTTAAATACGGTAAAAATGCTTTTGTCCCATATACCACGCCCCAGAAATTAATATTCATAATCCACTCAATTTCATCATAATGCATACCTTCTACAGTACTGGCTAACGCGACACCTGCATTATTAAAGATCAAATTGACCTGGCCAAATTCAGCTTGGGTTGCAGCCGCCCATTGCTCTACAGCGGCACGATCAGACACATCTAATTGGGTCTGAATTATTTTCACACCGGTGTGCTTAATCATTTCAGCCGTTTGTGCAAGACCGTCAAGGTTGCGATCACTTAATGCTAGATGCGCACCTGATTGAGCCAGTTGAATGGCTAACTGCTGCCCAATACCTGAACCTGCTCCAGTAATGGCTGCGACTTTGTTGTTAAAATTTTTCATCGTTATTCCTATACACACTTAATCTCGTTCAGTGAACAAGCTGCATTTTCATATTATTCATAACACAAGCTTAACGAGAACTGATCTATGAATGAAATGATTTTATTTAATTGTAAAATATGAATGCTATACATAGCTCTTTAGCGTTATTGCTTCAAATCAAATTAATGTAATTCAACATGATTAGAGCAAAAATTGAAAACTTAAATGAGCCTTTTAGCTCCGGCTTTTTTTGGGATTGTAGCTCTAAATTTTTCAGCTCAAACAGCGTTTGATATTTATAAAAGTGATACAAATCCCAAATGTTATAAACAAAGCTCAACATTTATTCTATTTTTCTACACGATCCAGATTCTACATATTCAAAATCAGTATATAAAATCCACAATATATACTTATTTTTTTGTGAATATAGCCCTTGAAGACAACAAGGCTGATGCTTTGTAATTTTCCAAGTCTTGTGTATCCACCCTTTGGAAGATCAGGGATGCACATCTCTTACTATGTTCAATAGAGGTTCTAAAATGATAAAAACAACTCTTAGCCTAATCGGTTTGTCACTGGTGTCTAGCTTAGCTTTGGCTGCTGATCCATTGCATGGTACTAAATGGAAAACCATCGATGACCAAACCAAAAAACCTTTATCTGTAGTTCAATTTAATGAAACATCAAAGGGCGTTTTATCTGCAAAAATCGTTGATGTACTCACCCCGGGTGAAGCAGAAAACTGCCAAAAATGTGTAGGTAAATTCCACAATAAACCACTACTCGGTGTGCAAATCGTGAATGGTTTGAAAAATACCGGTAAAAATACCTATGACGGCGGTAAAATTACTGACCCGAAAAATGGTAAAACCTATAGTTTCAATGCCAAAATGTCGAATGACGGCAAGACCTTGAATGGTCGTGGCTATATTGGTGTATCTGCGCTTGGACGCAGCCAAACATGGATACGTGTAAACTAATCCTTTATGTACAAAGTCAAAAGCGGCTCGATTGAGTCGCTTTTTTTGTATGAAAACCAAGAATGAAATTATTCGAAAATAAAAATTAAACGGTATAACGTTTGCTTAGCCCCCATTCGGCTAATATTCGACGATAGGTTGTCGATGAGCGATCTGCTTCGAAATGCGCCTCCATACTGATATCCAGTGGCAATTCCTCAGGTTTTTGACTTTCCACCATGTCCTGATCTTCAGCAAAAATTTGTGCATTAAAATCATAGACCGCTTGTAAATCGCCAGTGGTATCAAAATTACGAGTTAAAGGCACAAATAAACGGGTTTTATTATGCGATACAGGACAACAAGCATTTAAGATTTTTAACACCCCATTTTCAGGAAAATCGATGGTTAAAATTGCAGAAAATGGCGGATAGACATCAAACGTTCTTTTCCATAAAAAATCTTCTGGCGCTAAATGTTGTAAGCCATGCGGATAATTACTCACATCACTGAGATATTCTGTATGTAGTCCATAGTCTGTACGCACTGTCGAATATTTTTTCACTTTGGGGTTTTCACGGTCTGCAAAGCTCTCATGATGCACCCATGCGAAATGTGCAACATCAATAAAGCCTTCGAGCTGACGTCCACTTGAACCACCAATATCTACATAAGGTGGCAATATAGATTGGTGCTGCTCGTTATCCCACGTGTCTAAATCTGGAAAATTGGCCGTAGATTCGTCTCGGTTAAATAAACTGGTCCACACCAATCCATATTTCAATACAACTGGAAATTTAGTTAATGAAAAACGCTCTGAAATTTGAGTCAGCTCTGGCTGTGCGGGAATTTTTACACACCTTCCTGCGCCGTTATAATGTAAACCATGATATGGACAAATAATGTCTTCACCCTTGACCCAGCCTTTAGTTAATGGCACCCCTCGATGTGGACAAATGTCACGAACCAAATGAATTTTTCCACTTTCAGTTTGATATAACGCCATTTTTACATCGAGTAATTGCACTTGTTGCGGTTCAGTCGAAACATCTTCTACACGTGCAACGGGATACCAGTGCTGCGCCAAAATATTCCAGTCGTTGGCATCAAATGTACTGCACTGAGGTTGGGTAAATAAATTGAGTACTGGAATGGCATTCATAGTTCATCTCGACAATTGCAATATTTCTTTAGCATTTAGCGCTATTTAAATTTTGCTAAATCCTTATTTTCTAAGTCGAAATTAAAATCTAAACACATTTCTGTCTATTAGAATGATTTGCATGGATTGTTCTGTTTTTTAGAACATTAAGCATTGAACTCTGCACGATTTGATAAAGCTGGCATGAATATCGCTTAAAATGCATAACATTATGATTCGCTATTTACGCGATAGAGATTGAAGCCTGTATGTCGATTACTTTTTCTAGATTTTCTGAATATTTTATGGCGGTTGCACGGACTGGAAGTCTGCGCAAAGCTGCTGAACAACTTTTTATTTCAGTCTCAGCAGTACATCGGCAAATCGTTTTGGCAGAGGAAGAACTGGGGGTTGCCCTATTTGAACGACTACCTCAGGGCTTAAAACTGACGCTTGCAGGTGAATTACTGTATGCCGATTTATTAAAATGGCAAAAAGAGTATCAACTGACGCGAACTCGATTTGATGAAATCCAAGGTTTGAACCGTGGAAACATTGAAATGGGCTTTATTGCGGCTTTGAATGACAGTTTTGTCGTCGACTGCATTCAAAAGATGGCTGAAACCTATCCGTGGATCAACCTCAACATCAGCATGAATAGCAGTGAAGACATTTCTAGAAAAATCGTCGATGCAGAATTAGATTTTGGCATTATTTTAAATCCCAAAAGCCATAGCCAATTAGAGATTTTATCCTTTATAGAAATTCCGTTGGGCTTTGTGATGTCGCCGCATCATACCTTGGGTGGGATGGATAAAATCTATCTTTCAGATACGTTAAATGAACGGCATATTTTACCGAGTGATCCACTCATTATTAGTGAATATGTACAGACTTTATATAAACATCATAAGTTTAGTCCGATTCAAAAGATCGAATGTAATGACATTAGAATGATACTGTCATTGATTCAACAACAATTAGGCATCAGTTTGATGTCATATATGGATGCTTTGCCATTGCTTGAGAATAATAAGATTATTTTTAAACCGATCCGTGAAAAAGGTTTGCACAGTTTGACCATTGCTTTATGTGTCGCATCGAAGCGCCAAACTTCTCGAATTTCTCAGATCATGATTAATCATTTGGTGGAAAAAATGGAAGAAATTAAAATCAATTTAAAATCCATGACCCCCTAAAACCAATATTTTGGCGTTGTAATAGCAAATAATTATTTAAAAAAAAGCCAGTGCGAATAACCCGTACTGGCTGCTGAAAGCTAAAGTTTTATTAGTTTATTTTTTTAATCCAATGGATTGCCTACAATATTACTAATGATGCCTTTCATAATATGATTGCCTTGTTCCTTACGCAGTTCTGCATACCATTCACGCGTCACACTTTCATCTTTCATATGGGTCACATCACAACGCTTACGCGCTCGCAGAACCAATTCATTGGCACGTTCATTACGTTTATTTTGATAACGACGCAATGAATCTTGCAACCCTAAAGTATTGATTTGCAAAGAACGGGCTAAATAAATTGCGTCTTCCATTGCTTGGCAGCCGCCTTGTCCAATATCCGGCGTTGTACTGTGTGCTGCATCACCCACTATCACCACACAACCTTTGTAGAAATCTGCAAAAGGTTCAATATCATGAATTTCTACCCGATTGGTTTTTTGGGCATCTACAGCATCAATCAGCTTTTGCACCGGTTCACACCAACCTTTAAAGTATTCTTTAAATAAGGCCTTATATTGTGTGCGGTCATTTTCTAAGCCTGCTGCTAAAGGGACATCAAAGAAGAAATAGAATCGGTTGTCGGCAACGGGCATCAGCGAAACACGTTTACCTTCTCCTACAAATGTCGTCCATTGATCTGCCGCAGCAAATTCTTCTGAAATCTCGACTAAACCGTTCCAATTGACATAACCTGCATAGCGGCGCTCAACTTGTTCACCCAATACATATGCCCGTGTCAGTGAATGTGTACCATCGGCTCCAACCAATAAATCAGCCTGAACCTCACTTCCATCGGCAAAACATGTGTTCACTTGATCATCTTGTTCTGAGAAGCTCACCATTTTTTTGCCTAGATGAATCTTCTCACGACCAAATTCATCCATGAGCATATTTTGTAAGTCTGCACGTGAAACGGGATAAGGTCGTTGTCCAACTTCTTCGATTAAAGGAAACAGACTAAACTGCGTCATAACATCACCAGTTAAGCCATCGATATAGGCTAAGTGATCCATCTTGCCACCGAGCTTTTCGACTTGTTTGGTTAGCCCCAAATAGTTCAAACATTTGACACCGTTAGACCATAAAGAAATAGCGGCTCCAACAGGTAAAATTTGTTCTGCCTGTTCATAGATGGTTACTTGGTGTCCAAATTTTTTCAAAGCGATCCCAGTCGTTAGGCCCGCCATACCTGCACCAATAATTGTAATGTCCATCTATAACTCCCCTGTGTTTTTTAAATATCTTTCTCCTAAAAAGCGAAAAGCATGCCATTTTTTTAAACAAGCAATAAAAAATCTAAAGTTGGCACACGCTGTGCTTCTAAACACGTGTAAATGCTTGTTTTTATCAAATGTTAAATTTTTAACACTGAAAACAAAATGCATATGTTTTAAATGAAAATAGTGAATGGATTTTATATATGGCGACTTTACTCGCACCAAGTTTTGATATTCCTGCACAATTACAGGCACTTACAAATTTAGCTGATGACCGTATTGGTGCAAAAATACTTGATTGTTCAGATGATTTTTTTGCAGAATCAAAACGCATGCTTCAATTTAATGCACCTATCTTCGTCGAAGATAAATTTGATGAGCATGGCAAATGGATGGATGGTTGGGAAACACGTCGTAAACGCCATACAGGTTATGATTGGGCAATCATCCAACTCGGTGTTGCTGGTCGAATTCAAGCCTTAGATATTGATACAACATTCTTTACAGGGAATTATCCAGCTTCCGCATCAGTTGAAGCCTGTTTTGCACCAAGTGGTGAGCTAGCACAGGCAGCATGGGTCAATATCTTAGACAATACTGTATTGGGCCCGAGCCAACACCATATATTGGACGTCTCAACTGATCAGGTTTTTACCCATGTGCGTTTAAATATATATCCAGACGGCGGTATTGCGCGATTTAAAGTCTATGGTGAAGTTCAGGTTCAGATTCAAGACAGTACGAACACATTAGACCTCGTTGCGCTAGAAAATGGTGGACGTGTTATTGCTTATAGTGATGCTCATTTTGGACATCCACGAAACTTAATTAACCCTGGTCGCGGCATCAATATGGGAGATGGTTGGGAAACTAAACGTCGCCGTGCACCAGGTTTTGACTGGTGCATTTTGGCTTTGGGCCAATCTGGTGCAATAGAGAAAATTGATATTGATACTGCCCATTTTAAAGGCAACTTCCCTGCGCAGGTTTCCATACAAGCGATCTATGTAGAAGATGCCACTGACCCTCAACTGATTCCGCAAAGTATGTTCTGGCCGTTTTTACTCGATGCACAAGACATGCAGATGGATCATATTCATAGCTTTGTCAGTGACATTTTAAAGCATGAAAAAATATCGCATATCCGCATCAATATGATTCCTGACGGGGGGATTAGTCGCGTACGGTTATGGGGAAAAATACATCCTTAATTACAGTGTTTATAAAATAGGAAGCCTTCGGGCTTCCTATTTGTATTGTTTCAATTTTTTTAATTAAATACCCTATAAGATATCTAAACATGACTCACAGCATAAAAATACAAGCTCTAAGTATTGAAGGCTTTGCGCCTTTTGGTGAGGTCATTTGTACGACTGGACATGATTTTTTCCACATCAATGACGCACATACAGAGCGATATCATGCCCTCGTAGAAACAGAAATTTCAGGTGATGCGGTTGCTGGAATTAGCATCTTCAGAAATATCAAAACGACTGAGTTGCCTTTTACGATTTCGATGTTAGAGCGGCATCCCAACGGCTCACAAGCGTTTATTCCAATGCAAGCGCAAGCTTTTTTAGTGGTAGTTGCACCTGCGTTGGATGATCACAGCCCTGATCTTACACAGCTATGTGCTTTCATTACTGATGGTAGCCAAGGAGTCAACTATCGTGCAGGAACATGGCATCATCCTCTCCTGACACTCGAAGCACCAAGTAGCTTTGCCGTCATCGATCGGATTGGCACTGGACATAATTGTGATGTGTTCCAGTTCCCAACGCCTATTCACATTTCAAATTAATGTATTTTTAGCTTAAACCCTTACAGTTAAATAGACTAAAAATCACTTAACCAATTGTTAATACATAATTAATTTCATCTCTTGATATTATTTAATTTAAACATAACGCATTAAAAAAGCCCTCTACTTCGAGGGCTTAATTTATTCTATACAAACTATATTCTATGAATCATCGTATGGTTCAAGACCCAAGATCTGCCATGATTAATGTTGCACATCTATCGCCATGCTTGTTTTTTTAACCTGATCTTTGCTCATAGTCACTTCTTTATTTTTAAATAAATTTAAATGATTGAATACAATATTTAAAATAATCGCCATCAAACAAGTTGAACTGATACCTGAATGAAAGAGTGTTTGCACCCATTTCGGGAAGTTTGCATAGAAAGAATGATCGATAATTGGAATCATCCCTGCTGCAATTGCCGTCGCAACAATGATGAGGTTCTTTTGCTCGTTATAGTCAATTTTCGCCAAGGTACGAATACCACTTGCTGCGACCGTTCCAAACAAAACTAAACCAGCACCACCTAAGACAGGGACTGGAATTGCTGCAATCAGTCGGCCCATAATTGGCAGAACGCCTAATACGACTAAAATCATCCCACCCGCTGCGACAACAAAGCGACTTTTCACGCCTGTAATCGCTACTAAACCGACATTTTGTGCAAAAGCACTTTGCATGAATGAACCGAAAATTGGCGCTGCTGCACTAGATAGCATATCTGCACGTAAGCCATTGGTAATACGCTCAGCATCCACTTTAGTACCTACAATTTCCCCGACAGCAATAATGTCTGCCGTCGTTTCAGTCATAATCACTAAAGTTACGATCAGCATGGCAATAATGGCACTTAACTCAAAAGTTGGCATACCGAAAGCAAAGAAGCTTGGAAATTGAATCCAGTTACCATTTGCAACTTTAGAAAAATCTCCAAAGCCAAAGGCATAAGCGAGCACTGTACCGAAAACGATGGCTAACAAAATAGATAAACGTCGGATGGTTGCATTACGGGTTAAGTTCAGCGCAATCACAATACCCAAAGTCAAAAATGCCAAGCTGATGTTCTCAGCACTTCCCCAGTCTGGTGCTTTATTGTTCCCCCCCATCATCCAGCGTACCGCTACAGGCAGCAATGAAAGACCAATCACAGTGATCACACAGCCAGTCACAATCGGTGGGAAAAAACGAATAATTTTTGAAAAATAAGGTGCTAGGAAAAATCCTATTAGGGATGCAACAATCACCGCGCCATAAACAGCAGAAAGGCCACCGCCTGCGGTTACTATGGCAATCATCGTCGCCACACCTGCAAATGAAACCCCTTGAACTAAGGGTAATTTTGCACCGATATATTTTACACCTACGGTTTGTAGTATGGTCGCCAAGCCACCCACAAAAAGCGCTGCCGCAATCAATAAACCGATTTGCGCAGGTTCAAGTCCCGCGGCTGTACCAATAATCAATGGCGGAGCGATAATACCTCCATACATGGTTAATACATGCTGTAGACCATAGGCAAGGCTTTTCCCTGCGCCTAAATATTCATGTTCTGGTGAAACTGTTTTATCTTGTTCTGCCATTTTTATATCCCTTATTTTTTAACTTTGCTCTTAGCTGCCACGATACGTTGAATATGCAAATGGGCTGATGAGTAATGGAATATGAAAATGCTGTGAGGAATCTTTTACATAAAAATGAATCACAGCTTTTGGAAAAAAGGTTTCTGTATTTAAAGTTTGAAAATATTCAGCTGTCGCAAATTCAAGGCTATAAGCCCCTGCTGTAAAGTCCTTCAGCGCAAAATCATTAACGCGACCATCAGCATTGGTTTGGGCTGAACCTAGCAACTCTCCGTGTGCATTAAATAATTGAATGCTGACGTTCACTGCAGGTTTACCCAGATTGGTATCTAAAATATGTGAGCTAATCATATGCTAAGCTCCTGTTTTAATCTTAATAAGGCAATTTCAGCCAATTGATGATGAACAATTCGTTTTTCGGTTTCAGGATCATTCAATAATCGATATTGCAGCGCCTGCAGTACATCTTCACTACTGAGGCCTGAAGCTTTGATTAAAAAGAGATAACCGTACTTTTTCTCATACGCGATATTGCCTTTGAGCAATGCAAATTGAGTTTCTTCATCTGCTGAAATTTCAGACTGTTCTCGATTAGAAAATTGTTGTTCCAAACTACTTAATTCTGCCTGTGCCTTTTTTTCACCAATCCGTGGATGGTTATCTAGAGCATTTTTGATTTCATCCCAAGTCCAAGCATTTGCAGCTTTTACTGCTTGCTCTGTGATTTGGGTGATAGAGGTATAAGGACGCTGCGCTACAATGTGTTCTGCCCAGCCTTCAATTTGCACACAGTGCTTTAAAAAAGTTTTTACATCTGCTTCGGATGCTTTATTAAATTCAACAAGTTGCACTATAAATTCGCCTAAAATTATTGAATGATTGTTCAAATTTAGTTTTGCAATATCAGTGCCAACCTAGGTCTATGATGTCAGTTACCTAAGTACAGGCCTAAAAAAAGAGGAGCTAAGCTCCTCTTTATCCAAATATTTTTTTACTAGACTGCATGATGTGTATACCAATGTTCCGCGATATCACCACGGCGACAGATCCAGACTTTTTCATGTGATTGCACATAATCTAAGAATCGTTGTAGTGCTTTAAAACGGCCTGGTCGCCCTATAATACGACAATGCATCCCTATCGATAACATTTTTGGCGCGCTTTCACCTTCTGCATATAGCACACCAAAAGCGTCTTTAAGGTATTGATAAAATTGTTCACCACTGTTGAAACCACCCGGTGAACAAAACTTCATATCATTGCTTTCGAGTGTATAAGGAATAATTAAATGTGGACGGGTTCGACCATTTTCATTTGTCAAACGACTCCAAAAAGGTAAATCATCACCATAGTGATCGCAGTCATATTTAATTTGCGGAAATTCAGCCAATAGCTGACGTGTGTTGGGACTGTCACGCCCTGTGTACCAGCCAATAGGCGTCCTTCCAAATAAAGCTTCAAGCACACTAATTGCCTGATCCATGTGCTGACGTTCTAGCTCTATCGGCATATCCTGATAATGTAACCAGCGTTGACCATGTGAAACGACATCATAGTTGGATTGTCTGATCGCATCGACGATATAAGGATTGCGCGCTAAAGCCATACCAACGCCAAAGATCGTCATGGGTAAATCACGTTTTTTAAATTCTTCATGAATCCGCCAAAAACCGGCTCTGGAGCCATATTCATACATCGAGTCCATCGACATATGTTTGGCAGGAAAACTGGCCGCTCCAATAATATCGGATAAGAATTGTTCTGATCCTGCATCCCCATGTTCGATATGGTTTTCTCCACCCTCTTCATAGTTCAACACAAACTGCACTGCGATACGTGCCTGATTAGGCCATACGACTTGAGGTACATCGCCATGATATCCAATTAGGTCTCTGGAATAATCCTGTTGTTGGATCTGGTCAATTAAGTCTTGCCCGCGTAAGTAGCCTGTAGTCACTTCAACTTCCTAATTTGTTATATCAAACAGTAAAAAATTAGGTAGAAGCAAGCAAATTATACGCCAATATCGTAGACGGCTAAATAACTTTTCATATCAATGACCATTGCCTTTTTTTAAAATATTGAATGGTTGCCCTGAATCATCTGCAATGATTGAAATTTGCCAAATTTCATCTATTTCTGGAAAATTCTGATGCAGTTGATCAATGAAATAGTAATAACCCTGTGTATTTTCCGTAATATAAATGATTGTATTTGAACACAATATATAGAGTTGAATCTCATCAATGGTTCCAATATTTTGGCGTACGACATCTATACTTTGAATATCTTTCCATAATATAGTTTTTGTGCTTATTTCAGGCCCAATTATAGTATATGTGAAACCATCATTAAAATATTCAAAATCACCTTTATCCTGTCTTAGACTCTCAAATTCAATTGTTTTATTCTTTATATCTTGTTTTAAATCAATTGAATCTACAAACCAAATATGAGGATGACAAATTATTGCATTCCAAATAATAAAAATACAAAGTGTAAAAAACCATATATTAGCTGTAATTACTATCGTAAGCACTGCCAATATAAATAAGATAAAACCCAAATTTAGGTTTAAAAATAATATAGTTGAAGTTCTTATTGGTAGTTGTACTTTCATTGGCAACTGCTTGAATAAAATATTACCATCATTCAATTTTTCGTTATATTTAAAGTAAAAACAAATTGCCAGTATTAAGAATGATATTAAACTAATGAATGTAAAATGTTTTTCCCATATTTGCCAATTAGATAAAAAATATATAAAAATGACCATAAATATTGAAATTGAACAATACATCGTAAGTAAGGAATTTAAAAAAATATGCATTCTCATTGTTTGTTTAATCTAGTAATTTTTTAATGGTATAACTATACTTAATTATTGATAAATTTAAAGCGTCATGATCAAATATTCTTTGTAAAATCAACACACCTAACTCTGAAAATTAATTTATATTCATAAGTCACTTTTACTCAGTTCCAAATAAAAGATTCAAACAATAAGATTGGCTAGCAATTGATTAATCCATGCTTTGGAGAAAACAAAAGATTTTGATTAGGCCCACCTCATATCCAAGTAAGTTACTTAATTTTTAGTGACTTATGGTGGTCTGCCTTAAGAATCTTTATGCAATAGAGCCATAAACGAGCAAAACTCTACAAAATATTAAAAAAAATATTTACTCATAATTTTTAAATTTTACTCTTCACTCAACAATGCAATATATTGAAAATAAATAAATTACAAAAATATAGATAAACCTAATATAATATTCATAAACTTCACTTTCTTTTTTTATCTTCCCGATCAACAAATAACTCCCATTATAAATTAGATCAACAAAGATAATAAAAAAAACTACTGCACCAATAAAACTCCAGAAACCTATCCCAAAAAAGTAATACTTTATTAAAAAAATCAAAAACTCAATAATAAAAAAAATAGCTATAATTAGCCTTTTATAATCGTGATAAACTCTAATTACAAATTTATCCATTATTGTTCCTTTTTAAACTATCGATCCATCTCATTACGAACTGCATCATTATTTACTTCTTCAGTAGACATCAATTATTTAATACACATCACGGCGGTAACGACCTGCTTTACGCAGTGTATGCAGTTGTTCAATGCCCAGTATCTCTTGCAAAGTGGCATCTACCGCTTTGGCCATATTCAAACTGCCGCAGATATAGAGACAAGCCCCTTGCTCTAGCCAATCAATCAATTCAGCTTTTTTTACAACTAGGATATCTTGCACATACTTTTCAGCAAATCCATCACGAGAAAATACCCGATCGATTTCTGCAATTTTACCTTGGTTTTGTAATTTATGCAGTTCATCAGCAAAAATTGCATCGAAATCTTGTTGATGCTCACCATAAATTAACCAGTTTTGATAGTGCTCTGTTGCGACACGTTGCTTAAGATGTGAAAGCAAACCCGCCATTCCTGAGCCATTGCCAATCATAATTGCCGACTTAACGCCCTCTGCTAAGTGAAAATTTGGATTCGCGCGAATATAGGCATGAATACATTGTCCAAGTTTTAAATCGTGCGTTAATAAGCCAGAACCTAAACCTAGTTCATCGCCATGCTGCTCTTGACGTACGACGAGCTCTAAATCTTTTTAATTAAATAGAGTTTGATAATTTCACGCTTATACTAAACGACTGAATAAAGACTATAATAAAAATTAAAAATTCATTCGCTATTTGCGAAATCTTCGAGCAATCATGTCCAAAAATCTTGCAACGCTGATTGGATTCAGTGCAATCTTACAATGGTCTTCTATTGTTGGTTTACTTAAGAAAATTAGTTTCAGTATTGGCCCTGATCTTGCTGTGCTCTTTATGTATACCTTGAGCGCAATTATTCTATTGCTCTTATTTAAAATTCCAAACCTTAAACTGGTTCCGCGCCAATTTTTGATATATGCCACCCTTTTATTTGTGATTTATGAGTTGTGTTTTTCGTATGCCATTGCTTTGGCTCAAACAGCTCAACAAGCGATTGAAATCAGTTTGGTCAATTATTTATGGCCGAGTCTGACAATTGCCGCGTTAATATTATTTAAAGAATTAAAATTTAACTTTTTCGTAATCATTGGTTTAGCCATTTGTTTGGGTGGCATCATTTTGATCCAAACGGGTAATGGAAGTTTTAACTGGTCTACAGTCTTTACGAACATTCAGTCTAATCCATTAAGCTATTTTCTTGCTTTTATGGGAGCGAGTTTATGGTCACTCTACTGTGTGATTACACGTAAATACAGTCTTGGACATAACCCTATTTCATTCTTTTTCGTCGTGATCACCATTGTGCTATGGCTAAAAATGTTGATATTTCACGGTATTCCGCGAATGCCTGCCGTAGACTTACATACCGGTATGTATATGTTGACCGTGTCCATTGTAACCGCTTTGGGTTATGCAGCGTGGAATGTAGGTATTATTAAAGGCAATATTACGATATTGGTGACTTTATCGTATTTTAGTCCGATTTTTTCTTCAGTTATTTCAATGTTTATATTACAGACACCACTGAGTTTAATTTTTTGGCATGGTGCCATTTTGGTGACATTAGGTTCGCTGGTATGTTGGATTTCAACCAGTTGGCCACAAATTAAAGCCAGATTAATGCAATTGCGCCATGAATAATAAGAAGCAGTCACTTGGCTCATTTATCTTAAACTGAATAGCAAAACCGCGATTAGGCACAGCATATGAAGTAACTGTGTTGGTGCAAAATATAGAAAATATTTCCAGCCACCTGTGAGAAATGCATTCACACATTTTGAAATCGCATGGGCTGATAATCCAATCACCACAGCATAAACCAATGTTAAATTGTCGATATTACCTTGCATCACCACGGTTGCCATAGCTGCATGGACTTCAAAGAGTGATGCTAATAATGTCCCTAAAATTAAGCCTTTATCACCTAAAGCGAGATTTAATCCATAAACAAGTGCTTGGATCAAAGTAAGCGTGATGGCAATGATTGCCGCCTGTTTTAAGCTAAACATTCGACTATCAGTATTTTCTAACGGCACTGTTTCATTCGCCTCTACACGAAGCATTTCAGGTTCTGACTCTTTATTATGCTGAACTTGAGATGAGCCATAAATCAGATATAACGCAGTAAGGACCAATATCAAGATGCCGACGATACTTGGTATAACTAATATTTTAAACCAAGCAAAACTCACCCCAAGGACAATGATCAAAAGTTGAACCAATGTCGCAACACATGAAAAAAGTCCTGCCCCTGCATTACTTTTGGCACTGGCTTTTCCTGCTCGTACTTCCATGCCTAAGCTTGCGATTGTTGCTGTGCTCGACACAAAACCTGATGCCAAGGCCGATAAAATAATGGCTTTATCAGAGGATAATAGCCGCTTGGCGATGTGCGCTAATGACTGCACCACCAAGATCAATATCAGTAATTTTAAAATCACATAGGGATTTAATACTGAACCCCAATAGGCTTGATTCGGAGTTAAAGGTAAGGCAATTAGGATCAATGCCAGTAAAAATACACCATCTCTTAACTCATAGTCTTTGATCCAATGTGCTGCAAAATGATGTAAGCCTTTTTTTCCAACTAATATGAGGGTCAGCACGACAGCCAAACACGCAGCAAGTGGAATATTAAAAACACAAGCGGCACCGATCAAATAAGTCATGACAAAAGCAAGTTCTGTGGTTGTTCCAATATCTTGTTTTTGTTGACTTAATCCATAATAGCTAAACATACTGACGACAATTGCACCGATCACACCAACAGCTAAATGGATTAAAAAACACAATGCTCCAAACAACGCACAAATGGTAAATGAGCGTAAACCGGCAAAACTCTGTTCACTGTCCAAATTGTTGTTACGTTGACGCTCCAAACCGATGAGCAATCCACAGCCTAAAGCCGAAGCTAAAATCGTTAACAATGCGGGGAAGGATAAAGTTTGTATGAGTATTTCCAAATTTAAGCCCTCCCATCAATACATTGTTTATTTTGGCAATATAAATAAAAAATAATAAAAAAATTTAACGCTAAAATTTGAAAAATAAATATATAGATTGAACAACTTGAGCATTTTCAATCATGTTCAAAGTTTAGTCATCCTTTAAATCATAAACAAATCCATGATCAATATCTTAGTAAACATTAATTTTTCCCATATTTTAATTAAAAATATATTCGAAAAACTGACTTAAATTCGGCCTTTATTTGCCTTCATGACTGTTTAAAGCACACATTAAGCCCAAATCACCATAATGGCCGCAATCACCACAAGGGCTAATCCCCAATGATCGGTTCTTGCGAGTTTTTCCTTAAAGAAATAGGCAGAGATTAAGAGGCTAAATAATATTTCGATTTGACCTAGGGTTTTGACAATCGCAACCGTTTGCATACTCATAGCAGTAAACCAGCCCAAGGATGCTAGAAAGCTACAGACACTAACGCGAAAGGTCAGACCGACTCTATCCCACATGGCAATGAGCGTTTTGCGGCTAAATAGACTGAGGTACAGCAGCATAATCACACATTGAAAGCCAATTACACTCAACAATACCCACGCCGCACGATGCAAAGTCGGTAAATCACTTAGCTCTAAACTGGCTTCACGAACCAATAAAGAGGTAATAGCAAAACTTAATCCACTCCCTACACCGATGCATAAAGTTGGCAAAGATAACTTTTGTCGTTGAGAACCTTTGCTTAAAAGAAAAACGGCTATGCCACCAACCAAAACACCAATCCAACCAAATAAACTTAAATGTTCACTTAAGAAAATCACCCCCACTATGGCCGCAAAGATGGCTTCACTTTTCGCTAAACCGACGCCGATGGCATAATTCTTTTGCTTAAAAAGCAAGACCATTAAAATCGTCGCTAAAATTTGACTTAGTCCTGCAATCACCACATAGATCCAAAACATAGGTGTAAATGTGGTCACCTGAGTCACAGGCTGTTGCTGGTACAACACGAACAAATAAATACAGGCAAATGGGAGCCCAAAAATAAACCGTGCAAGGGTGACACCATACACATCAACAGTGGTACTGAGTTGCTTTTGAAATGCATTGCGCCATGACTGCATAAAAGCAGCCATTAAAGTGAACAAGATCCAAACTGGAAACATAAGAAAGGTGGTTTAACGGTGGATGCCTCATCAATTTACGCTTTTATTGAATTGAATGCGACCCAACAGGGCTAGATTATTCATTGAACTTGGTTATAGATTCGTTGAAAAAAATTTATTTAAAAACCTGATATTAAGAATATGGTATTTATCAAAATTTAAGTTTTTATAAAAAAATGCAAAGGCATGTTACCTTTGCGTTTTGCTCTTTACCAATATTTAGTTGGTAACTTACAGTAAGTTAGCTTTCAAGTAGTACAGCACCAAATTGCTCACGTAGATCTTTTTTCAGCATTTTACCTGTTCCGCTCAAAGGAATAGCATCCACGAAAATTACTTTATCTGGCACCTGCCATTTAGCGACTTTATCTGCATAATAATCCAAAATTTCTGTATCAGATAAATCGACATCTGGCTTTTTAATTGCAATCAATACAGGACGCTCATCCCATTTTGGATGGGTTGCTGCAATCACTGCCGCCATTGCAATTTTAGGATGTCCCATAGCTAAATTTTCTAACTCAACAGAAGAAATCCATTCACCGCCAGATTTGATCAAATCTTTTGAACGGTCACTAATTTTTAAGAAACCATCCTCATTCAGGGTTGCAATATCCCCTGTATCAAACCAACCATCTGAGGTTAATGGAGACTCTGTTTTGCCAAAGTAATTGCCAATAATCCAATGCCCTTGGATCTGTAAATTACCCGTCGTTTCGCCATCACGTGCAACTTCGTGTGTACCGTTTTCTTCATCGGTAATACGTAAATCGACCCCAAATGGTGGACGACCTTGTGATAATCGTACTTGTAATTGTTCTTCTTCAGATAATAACAAATGTTTGGCTTTAAACTGGTTTGAAGAACCTAATGGACTGGTTTCGGTCATTCCCCAAGCATGAATCGTTTCACAGTTAAATTGTTCTTTAAACACTTTTAACATCGCAGGAGGACAAGCAGATCCACCCACCACATTACGCACTAAACTTTGGAGCTGACTACCCGCTTGTTGCGCAGCATTAATTAAACCCTGCCAAATCGTTGGAACACCCAATGCAACGGATACTTTATAGTCATCAATCATTTGCGTCAGGCTTGCTCCATCTAAACCTGGGCCTGGCAGCACTAAAGTACATCCCACCATTGCCGCAGCATATGGCGTACCCCATGCATTGACATGGAACATCGGCACAACAGGCATCATAATATCCCGCGCTGAGATATTTAATGAATCCGGCATACAAATCGCATAACTGTGTAAGACTGTTGAACGATGGCTATACAACACACCTTTCGGATTGCCTGTGGTACCAGAGGTATAACATAAAGAACTAGCCGATAATTCATCTAATTCTGGCCATGTATAGTCTGCAGATTGCCCCGCGATAAGTTCGTCATAAAATTTAACATCTGGCACAGCTTCGACAATCGCTGCATCTGGTGCATCTAAGCAAATAAAGTGCTCAACAGATTTTAATAAAGGTTTTACTGCTTTGATTAAAGGCAAAAAAGTTTTATCAAATAACATGACACGATCAGATGCATCATTGATGATAAAAACTAATTGTTCAGGAAATAGTCGAGGATTGATGGTGTGACAAACATAGCCACTACCAGAAATAGCGTACCAAGACTCTAAGTGGCGATGGTTATTCCAAGCGATCGTCGCAACACGATCCCCTAAATTTAAACCGAGTGATGCGAGAACATTCGCAAAACGTTTTGAATTTTTATGAACATCACCCCAAGTAGTTTTCGTAATCGTCGTGTCTGTATTTTTTGAAATTACTAAACTATCCGCATGATAGCGACCCGCATGTTCAATCATGCTACTAATCAAAAGCGGTTTAAACATCATATTACCAAGCATTCTTTGCTCCCACATTCATCCATATTGAGTTGTTGTTTTCCGCACTGTCCTGCAGATTTTTTAAAACTTTACGCCATGTCAAAAGTGATTATTCTTTAACGACAAGGTTGAAAGCAGTAGATATGAAACGCATATCCAAAACTGATTCTTATGTTTTAACCTTAATTGATTTTAGAATCCACTGTTTTATTGCTCAAAATATGAATGCTTTAGTGGTATAGAATGCAAAAATTAATAGCTTCAGCCCAATTCAAAATATATTCTTAATGTGCGCGCACACCACTGCTTTAAAGAAATTTTTTTGTTCAAATATTAAATAATTGACTGAATCAGATTGGCATAAAAAAACCCAGTCTACATATACTGGGTTCATTCATCGCATTAGCCGTTGTAGTTAAGTTACAATAGTTACAGTACTTCAAACTCAATACGACGGTTTTTCTTACGACCTTCAGGCGTAGCATTGTCTGCTACAGGCTTATTTGAGCCCATCCCTTCAGTACTTAAGTTCGCCGTCGCAATATTTTTTGAAATCAGGTAGTTTTTAACCGCATTAGCACGTTCTTGGCTTAAACTTAAGTTTTTCTCAGGATTTCCCGAGCTGTCTGTATGACCAATAATACGCACTTTTTTCCCACCTACGCGATTCAGTGCGACAACCATTTCATCTAAGATCTGTACCCCAGATGGCGCTAAAATTGCGCTTCCAGATTCAAATTCAATAATACGATTACGTAAAGCCGCATCAATAATAGCCTGTTCAGCCTGATTGACAGAAAGCTGTGCATTGAAACGAAAAGGTGCTGTGACCAAAGACTGAAACTTGGTGGTCGTTGGTTGGATATCATTTTGATTTGACATCTTGCCACTTAAATCGACTTGCGTTCCGCGTACAGAGAGTTTCCCCTGTTTTACTTTTTTTAAGTCATCATTAATCATTTGGCTTACGCTATTGCCCCAACCATTGGGTGCTGTAACCGCTCGAACCTGAATTTTATCAACCACATTTGCCTGACCATAGGTCAAATAGGCTTTATTTAATATTTCTTGCTTGGTTGCTTCATTCGGTACAGCACCTTCAATCACAATAGGCTCTGCCCAAAGCAAAGTCGAACAACCTAAAATGTACACACTCGCAAGAAATTTGGGCAACATTGGTAAGATTCTTTGCATCATTATTCTTCTATAAAAGTCTGTCTAAAAAGTTTAATGCCATGAATAAGGCTGATCTGACGCTCACTCAAAGACTGTTCCAAAACGGCTAAGCCTGCATTTTGTTCAAGATAAGGATCAATCCAACTAGCATCAATCAAGGAAACCCAATGATCACTTTGCATGTTTTGGGTAAATACATCACTCAGCGCTGTAATATCAGCGCCTTGAAAACCAAACAGTAAAACTGGCGAATCACTGTGTAGGATGCCAATGAGTAATTCAGCATCTTGGTTTTCGACAAAGCGACTAATTAAATTGACCCAAAAAGCCGCAATTTCATAACAGTAACTAATATTATTGATCGGTAAAATCAACACTTTATTCAACCGAGACGTGCCCTGATGAATAATCGGTTGTAGCAGCAAACCGAGACCAATCATGCTTTGCGCCAACTGATAAGGCGTAAAATTCAATAAACGTGCAAATGAATGCAACGTATGATGCTCATAAAAAGAAGAGGTTTCTTCTGTCCCGAACACTTGAATTTCGTTATTCAGTTTGCCTAATTTATCGAGCAAAATATCGGGATCGCGAATAGAACGCATCACTCGGTTACGCTGATATAAGTCAATTAAGGTTTGTTTATAACGATATGGTGCATACAAAATATTATCGAAAGGATCATCGATTTCTAGCAGATGAGCCAACACCATTGGAAATTGACGCTTTGAACTGTCTTCACTACTAATCAAATTGGCAACCAAAAAACGCTTATCTTTTGGACTGGCAATAAAGAAATCTAATGAAGGCAGTGAGTTATACGCTGCATTAAAATTGTCTGAACGCATAGCGAACTCAAGCGCCTCCGTGATCCACTGATCGATTAACTGAATCAGTGAATATTGTTCACGGCTCTTTAAGAAGTCACCACGAGCTGGACATTTTCCATAATACAGCGGTGTCGTTCTCACTTCATACATCGTCACACTCCTTGTTCTTTTGCACGAATGCCACCGCTCTCATTTTTAAATTCATCATCATGGTGTTGCTGTTCCTTGTACAACACTCATCGGTGAAGTCGCTGGTGGCGCTACAGGCGCTTGTCCTGCAGGCATCGTTTGCGCTGCGACGACACGAACACCTTTATTCGTCACCACTTGATCAACAAGAGTCATACCTGAATAGCCTGAACCTGTAGTTGGGCCAGATGCGTTACCACTAATTAAACGGAAGTTCACTTTTACAAACACTTTTGGATTTTGTTTGCTACGCCACACCATTTCAAATGAATTACCATTTTGTGTACGCTGAGCGCCTTCAACCAATCGGTTAATACCATATTCACCCGGCTCATCAAAAATCGTATGCGTTTGACCTTCCAAGTCAATTGCAGTAATACGTGCACCCGGAATTGCCCCTTTATTTGGCCAAACGAAGTTCACCCATTGCTGAACACCGTTTTCATACACCATACGCTGACCATCAATATCAATGGTATATGAAAGCAACTGTGTGTTTTCTAATGGGAAGAACTGGAAGTTCGATTGATTGGTTGCCGCAGGTGCTGCTTGACTCAATTCCCCTGTAGCAACGCCATTACTTGGCGCAACATAGCGTTGGAAATTCGCTACGAATTGTGGATTTAAACCAATGCCCAAATCTTTCCATGTTTTCGTGGTTAAGGTATAGCCACGACGAATCACCAATGGATCTAAATATTCTTTTACAAAGCGAGCGATACTTCCGTTTTCACCAAAAATTTGGCTAATTTCATTACTGGTCGCTTGTAAAGTAGCATTGCTATTAAATGGATATTTAGGTGCAAGATTGGTTGTAAATGGTTGATACGCCTGCATTGCCCACAACTTATTAATTTCGTTTTGAGCTGGAATCAAAAGAACTTCAAATGACTGAGTCACCGGCTGCATAAAGAGTTTTTGAATCAACTGTTGATCTAATTCATTCAGACCCACAGACATTTTTTCATCCACAAATTTTTGCGTGCTATTAAAGACAGAGCTTTGATCATTGATGGTTTGTTTCACCAATGTCATGCTTGCAGGTCCCATATCACCACCACTCTTCAAGTCATTGAACTTACTACGCACTTGACTCAAAGACAGCATGTATTCATCTAAAATAGATTTGTTTTGCTGATCATCACGCTTACGAACCAATTGATAGAACACATCAAATTCTTTTGCAATAACACCTTGACCGGCTTTAGAAGCCACTTGCTGTGCCTGCTGCGCATCATCACGGCTAAGGACTTTACGTTTAAACCACGCAATAAAGCCTTTCTGAGGTGCAGCAAGTTCTGCTTGAACAATTGGATTATCCCAACTGGTTTCTTTCGCTATACGGTCGACCACTTTACGAATTGGTGAGTTTTCAGGTTCACCTAAAATATCGATAAAACGTGACTGCTGAGCGACATCTGCGCCTTTGCCATAATGTACGGCATTTAAGAATTTACGCCATTCAGCGATATATTCCTGCTTATAAAGTTCGGTTAACTGTTTACTGATCTGATCTGGACTGCCACTAAATGTCAGGTCATCAGAACGATTGGTATTGAGTACCCAATCTTGAGTATCCGTCGGATTATTCGCTGCTTGGTTAATCGCATCTTTTACATAATCATTCCATGCTTGGTAAGTAAAAATACCCGGCAAGGCATAACTACCTAACATGCTGTTTTGGCCTGTTTCACCTAAAATTTGCTTCACAGTTACTGCAGGGAAACGTACCGAACCACGCATTTTAATTTCATTATAAACGCGGTCACGTGCGGGAATACCCATAGTAACAGCTGTTAATAATTGACGTGTTTGATCAACCAATAAAGGATCAGATTCCATTTGCGGGAACGCAGGATCAGCAGCTAAAGTCATCGCATAAGATAAAACTTGTTCGGCTTTTTGAATCATTTCCCCGCGTGGCATTTGACCACGATTTGAATCTAACCATGAACGCCAGAAACGAGTAACTTGGTCACTCAAATGGCTCGATTCCATATATTTATGATTGCTCATCATCAAATACGCCTTCAGTGCATTGTAGGCATCCTGAGGATTAGTATCCGATGGTTCTAAATAGGGCTGATTTGATTTCACAGCTTGAGTGATTTGCACATTGACGTGATTTTCTTTCAACGTCGCTTCATTGGCTTTAACGCGCTGTAAGTACTGCGCCATATTTTGCTGAGATGGTGCCAATACAATTTGTTGAATACCTCGTAAATACTCAACTTTGAGTTTTTCACGAATTTTATTCCCTTGGTATAAACCAAAGCTATATTTCAAAGGACGATCTTCATCAAAATGATCGAGCTGCTGTAAATGCCCTTGTAATATCAGCAATGCATCCAATTGAGTCGAAAGCTCACTTCCGCTACGGCTTTCCATTTGTACAACTTTGTCTAGGTCTGCCTGAACTTCAGCCACGAGTTGTTGGTTATTACGATACGACCAAACCCATAATCCAAGCACCACAGCAACCAATAATAATGCAGCAATAAATGCCATAAAACGCTGACGCTTACGTGCAGGATTGATATGTTGTTTAACCAGATTTTTATCTTTTAAAATGACGGTTGAAAAGAGTCCTTTTAAGAAATAACCATGATCTTGCGAAACAGAATTTGTCGGAATGCCAAACTCACTATCCGTACTTTTCACCAAATGAAAATCTTCAGCAATTTGTTCGGTCATCGGACTTTCAATCACACCTTCTTGTAACGCACTGGTGAAATAGAACCCACGGAATACCGGTTTAAACTGATAAGGGTTGTCTTGAAACAACGTACCAATAAAAGTTTTTAACACTGGCTTTAAACTTTTAAACTCAAGTGGAAATGTCATTACACTTGGAGAAATATTTTGCGAATGACGACGACTCAAGTGCGTAGTACTGACGCTCTTCAAGCCATCGTATAAAATTGAATAATGCTTTTCGAACATCTCAACGGCATGCTCAGATGAGTCTGGATCATAAGGCAGTGTTGCACCCCAAACTTGATCAAATTCATCCTTATCATAACAATCAAAAAATTCAGTAAAGCCGGCAATCAAATCCATTTTTGAAAAAACGATATACACTGGCGCAAAAATTTCTAAACGTTCAGTCAAATCCTGTATACGTGCGCGTAAGTTTTTGGCTAATTTGATTGATTTTTCAGGACTTTGACTAACAAGCTCCGCCACAGAAACAATCACGATTAAACCGTTAATTGGTGCTTTAGAACGGTTTTTCTTTAGAATATTTAAAAAGCCTAACCATTCTGAATGGTCTTCGGCATAAACAGAATATCGACCTGCGGTATCGAGTAATACACCATCTGTAGAGAAAAACCAATCGCAGTTACGTGTCCCACTTAAACCTGCAGACACCATTTTCTGATGAGTTTCTTCAAATGGAAATCTAAGGCCAGAATTATAAATCGCCGAACTCTTACCCGCTGCTGGGTTACCAATCACCATGTACCAAGGCAATTCATATAGCGCTGCATTACCCTTTTTATCACCAAGTTTTGATTTACGGATAAGTTGAATCGAGTCTTTCATTTGCTGATTGATCAGCGCAAGTTCTTCTTTATTCTTTTGTTTGCCGTATTCAGCTTCATTATCTTTGGCAATCGCCTCAGCAAGCTCTTCGCCTTGCTGTTTATGACGATAATGCTGCACTAATTCATAAATACCCCACAGAATTAATCCGAGAATATAAACAGCAACCACAATGTAAAAAGTCTTTTGCGGAATCGAATTATGCATGGCAACAATGGCCACAAAAAATGACAAAGCCACCATCGCTTTAGGATTGGTGACGTACTGCCAAACATAACCGAGGATCGTATAAAATAGTGTGTTCACAATGTTCTCAATTTCGTCTTAATTCTAATTAAACAGTTTCTTGTTCAAGTTCATCTTCTACTGAAAATGCTTGAATAAAAGCAAATGTCGATTCTTGGTCTGTGCTATAAATCATGGCAGTTAACTCTTCTGGCAAGTGCATACCCAACATGAATCCAAAAATTTTTGCCAATTGCTGGGTATTTCCAAGATTCTGTTTTGTATATAAAAAATGATAGGTTTCAATCGCGGTTTCATTAAATTTATACTGTAATTTTTTCACCGCTTTCATATCCGTTGCATCATCTAACATCAATAAAAAGGGTTGTTCTTGATCATACTGATCTAAATTATTCAGTGCTTTAAGCTCTAAATTACGTTTCAACTCAGGCTCATGTGCCACCACTTGTAGCACTTTATTTGGAGTTAAACCTCGAACTTGAACGTCTGAAGCAGCCAAACACCAACTCGATGCAAACTCTGCAGCAATGTATTTTTCTTGTAACCACATCTTTTCATCAATCCATTCTTGGTCGATTTCAGAGTCAGCATTGAGAATCAAACTGACTTCAAACTTTTGTTTTGAAATCATCTCTAAAATGCTTAACCATTCTGAATAAGCGACTTGAGTGCCGATAAAATGTGGCTCGATATGAATTTGTTCGGGAATGATCGAAAATCCGTCAGATAGATACTGCTGAATAATTTGAGCATAATCATCATTCCATTGATGAATCAAATTATCAGCAAGCAAAATATGGACATTTAAACGATTTAAACGTGAAACTTGCTGTGCATTGTTCGCCAAATGTTCTGGATGTTCATCTTGCGTATAATCTGGATCCACCCAACCCGGATGCATACGGTACTGATATGCCAATTCACTATCATAAAAGAGTGCTGATTGCTTCAGATGCTCAGCAATTAAAAATAGACTTTCAACGTGTTGCTCTAGTTGTTGCTGAATAAGTGACTGGATTCGTTTTTCACGCATGGTGATGGCACTATATTCATCATCCGCTTCTTCATTGGTGAGATCATCTAAATCTTTGATTCGAAATGAAAGAACAGGTAAACCGTATGCATTGAATAATTTATCATCGAGTTCAGGACTTTTGAATTGTTGAATATCTTGGATAATTTGTTCATTTTCACCAAAACTATGCCAAGCCGCTGAAGAATAAACATTTAAACGAAATTGCTGTACATCGACAGGCTTCGGTTTTGCTTGTTCAATGGCCTCAAGTTGTTGTTGCTCAGCTTGTTCTTCTGCACGTTTTTCAGCTTCAAATTTTTTTTCTTTTTGATGTTGAATGCCCTTATAAATCAAATAAGGCGACAAAATAATTGCACATAAAGCGACAGGAAGAATTAGAAAATAGGTGACCAGGTCAAAAGCTGTCGGGTCATAGCCTGTATCTCGCCAGTAAAAAATCACGAAAGCAGTACACAAAACAAAAAGCGTACTAAAGGTACCAATTATTAATTTCAGCATTATTATAAATTCCCCATTAAGGCATAACAGGTTTCTGTATTATCGACCTGTTTATTCGGCTGTAAAAATGCTCCCTGAGCTAAACCAATTCCGCTCAAAGAATTTAAACACACCGGTTTTATTTCTTCTTTTTGTAAAATTAAGCGCACATCCACCATTAATGTTGGACTGCACCAAGTTTGAATCATTTGTTTTAATTTTAGGCTGCGTGCCTGATTCGGTAAAAATGTTAAATAATCTTCATGATTTAAAGGTCCAATCACGATTTCAATTTTTTCGTCAATCTGTTGAATCTTCTCACCACAAAAAGTATTCAGCCCCAATAAGCTCGGCTGAGATCCACCTAAACATGTTCTCTGATCTTCTTCAAATACAAAAGTTTCAGGGATAAATTCTCGAATATCAAAATTCTGCTTAAAGATACAGTTCAGCATGGTTTTTAATGCATACGCTGTATTGTTTTGTCCCTGCATTAAACCTGAAAACTCTGCAAAATAATCATCTAAATCAGGCTGATCATGCTGGCTACGGATATAACCATTTAATGCATGTAAAATATCAAGATAGTGATTATCCTGCTCGATTTCATAACGAATAGGTAAATGATAATTTAAACTGGCATCAACATAATGTGCTGTTAATTTATGATTAAACAGCCCTAAAAACTTTTGAGTTTCGTGTCGCTGATGTCGCCCGCTGAGCTTAATCTTATTGGTATAACTATAAGGTAATGCACCTTGAATACCCGTTAAACCTACCATTAAATTTGTCAGTTCAACTTTCTCATCGTTGAACTCTAAACTTTCAATTTCAGTGTTCGGGAAGTTCAGATTAAGTGAACTATTAAACTCAAAGTCATTTGCCCAGTGAACTTGAGCCGCTCCATAAGGTGCATGTCTTAACAAACGAGTGGCTTGAACAAACTCGTAGGCTTTCGGTTCTTGGAAAAGTCCGTCAATTACAGAGCTTTCTTGCCACCAACGTTCTGCACGCATTGGTATAACTCCTGTTGACTATTTGCATCAAAAACCGAGACATCGACAAAGCTGTTCATATTGACTTTTAAATTAAAGATATGGGCCAGCAATTGACTAAATATATATAGGCTATGTCCTCTAAATATATCCGCATCGATATCGAGCTGTACTTTTAAACCTCTGACAAATAATGGAAATGGTTTACTATCCACAAGTTTCTGCGTAGTAGAAAACTGAATCTTTTTTATGGAGTCGATAATAATTTGGTTTTCTTTTGATTTAGGTAAATTATACAATTCCAAAAGTTCTTTAATATGAGAGACCGCATCGCCTTTCATTAAAGACATATTATTCAAAGATAAATGTGAAATGACCCGCCACTGTTCTTGTTTATTTTGCTCAAAATAATACGGTAACGACGGTCGTTTGAGCATCAGAGCACGACGTGCCAAATTACTATCATTCAGTGTTAATGCATTCTGATCTTTATTATAACTTTCGTAAGGTAACTCACGATTACTACACAAAAGTTCAGTACTAATAAAATCGGACTGAGTACTATGCGGGTCTAAAGCACGAGATATGATTGAATAGTTTAATTCCTGATGTTTATTCTTCATCTGCTGCGGATTTAAACTATAAAAAAACTGGACTTTATCTTGATGATAATGACTCATTGCAAAAAAAGGCAGTACCGGATAATACACTTCATCTTGGTTACTTTTTTCACGCACCATATTCATTTTTAAAATGCTATAGGCCTGAAAATATTCAGGATGGTGCGCATCTGTCACCAATGGATATTCCATTCGCTTATGATTAATCTTTTGCGGCTCTGCTTGTTTATTGAAGAGATTAACGATTGGTGTAGCAAACAATTTAAAATTTGCAGCATTTAATTCAGAATAATTTCGAATTGCCGCTTGATCGTTTAAATTAAGCTTAAAGTGCATTTGAACATCAAATTCACTGTGTTCTAAACTTAAAAACTTAATGAAATCTAAATTTAGATTTAAAAAATTGAATTTTTCAGGAACACAAAAATATTCCATCAATAAACGATATGCATGATGCGTATGCTGATCGATAGGTAGAACACTTTGAACTTCATCAAAGCCCATAATTTCAAATGGATTGGCAATATCAAAAATGTGCTGCCCCACACGAATCGAAAAACTCGTAGTCGATTTAAAAATACTATCTAAAACCTGTAAAGGAAAATTAGAAATAGCGTCTAAAAATATCGGCAAAGTTTCATTTTTGAGTAAAGCGTGCTTATTCGAAAAAATTTCAAATCCTAAGCTCAATGTAGCATTTTGATTTAAATGCATATGTGCCGATGGATGAGTTTTGAAATTGAGCTGTTTTAATTGAATCGGTAATAAAGTGACTTCTTGTACCGTCTGATATTCACATTGAACACCACGCGTACTTTTGGCTTTTAGACTGGTCGCCTTTGGAATAACGTGTCGATCTGTTAATTGCTTAATTTTATTTATATCTTCGAAGCTCACCACAGAACATGCAGGAAATGGTTTTAAATATTGAGGAAACATCACCTCAAAAATTGAACGGGTAAAAACGTCATAACTATCTGCAAGTTTTTTATCAATCCGTGCAGAAATTAGAGAAAATGCTTGAATTAAACGCTCAATATGCGGGTCATCTATTTGTTCTTGGTTTAAAGACAAACGCTGGGCGATTTTGGGGTATTTACTGGCAAATTCACGGGACTGTTGTCCAAATTCCTGTAGTTGTTTTTCGTAATACGGTAACAGCTCTTCAATCACAGATAACCCACTTCATTAAGCTCTTGGAGAAATAACATATTGTTGTGTTGTTGGTTTTAATAAGGCATCAAAAATAACCGGTTCATATAAAGGATGAATATTTAAATATGCCTGAATACTTAAACATAGTGCCCCCATATTATGACCATCCATGAGCATTTCGACTCGAATCTGCTTTAAACGCGGTTCATGTGCAGCAATCGATTGTTCAATTGACTGACAAATTTTGTCGCGATCCGATGGATTTGCAGTCGATAAGCCAACAAAATCGATAATGCCAAATTGCAAAATAGATTTTTTTGCTAATGGAAAGTCATCAATCAGTTCATCTAACTTTGCCACCCGACTATTGAGGAGATCCTCTAAATCGGAGGCAACAGATTCACGAAGTTCTTGCAAAGACAGACCTTGAGTCTGCTGAGCATCTGCTGGTAATAAGCGGTCAAATAATGTCGTTCTAAAACCATAAGGATAAAGCTGATCGAGATTCATATCTTCTTATAAATATTTAAAAAAATGAAAATAGAGGCTACCCAAGTTAGCCTCTATCTGAATCCATCTATTACGCCGCGTATGAAGCAGTGTTGTTAGATAATGACCACTTCTTAGTAACAGCACCTTTCGCAGTACCGTTAATATCTTGTTGGTTATATGTCCACTCTACTGCAGCATATTTCAAACCAAATGATTCGTGCGGAACACCTTCATCATTTACAGTTGGAGTCACACTAGAAACCAACACATGTTTCAGTTTGATTTGAAGATATTTAATACGTTTATCGCCATTCGCACGGTAGAAATCAATTTGAACTTCATCAAATGTATAACCTGCTGAACATGCTTCCCAAAGTTTAGGGCTTGTCGCGTCTAAATCTTTAACAAAAACCATATCAGAATGTTCTACACGTTCTGCAGTGTGACCACCCACACTTGAAGAAGTCGCAGATTTAGGTTGACGGATGTTATGCGTCCAAGAGTTTACTTCTAACCAACTCTTGTGCTCTGCATCACGAGATTCGCCGTCTACTTTGTACTTACCACGAAATTGAATGTATATATCTTTCATTGTTCTGAATACCTATTTATTTAAAGTTATTATAGTGTTGACCCAAAATTAATTTGAGGACTGAGGTAACTCGGTCACAAGTCGTAATGAAACAGACAACTCATCCAACTGGAAATGTGGTCTTAAGAAAACCACAGATTTGTAGTGACCAGGCAAAGCTGGATTTTCTACAACTTTTACAGAAGCTTCACGCAATGGATACTGAGCTTTAGCTTCTTGAGATGCACCATCATCGAGTAATACATATTGCGACAACCATTCATTTAAGAAGGTCTCAACATTACCCGCTGATGCAAAACTACCCACTTTGTCACGCATCATTGCTTTTAAATAATGTGCAATACGTGAAACTGCCATGATGTATTGGATCTGGCTAGACAATGCAGAGTTGGCATTTGCTGTATCGCTATCATATTTTTTAGGTTTTTGCGTCGATTGCGCACCGAAAAATGCTGCATAATCCGTATTTTTGCAGTGTACCAACGGAATAAAACCAAGATCACTCAGTTCTTTTTCACGACGGTCTGTAATGGCAATTTCAGTTGGGCATTTAAAGACCACTTCACCATCATTGGTTTTGAACGTATGGACAGGCAAACCTTCAACTAAACCACCACCTTCTACACCACGAATCGCAGCACACCAACCATGCATATCAAAAGCATTGGTTAAACGTGTACCAAAGGCATAAGCCGCGTTCATCCATAAATATTCATTATGGTTTTCGCCTGAAACTTCTTCAACGAAGTTAAATCCTTCAGTGGCAATACCTTCTTTTGGATCATATGGCAAACGACCCAATACACGTGGCATTGTCAATGCAACATAACGTGCATCATCACTTTCACGGAATGAACGCCATTGTACATATTCAGCAGTTTCAAAGATTTTAGACACATCGCGTGGACGATCAATATCAGTGAAAGATTCTAGACCCAACATATTCGGGCTTGCTGCCGAAATAAACGGTGCATGTGCAGCCGCCGCGACATGTGAAATTTGCTCAAGCAAGTACATGTCAGAAGGTGTACGGTCAAACTCAAAATCACCAATCAATGTTGCATAAGGCGCACCACCGAACGATCCATATTCTTCTTCATAGATTTTTTTGAACAACGTGCTTTGGTCAAAATCTGTCGCACCTTGGAAATCTTTAATCAGCTCTTTTTTCGTCGTATTTAACATACGAATTTTTGTTAAAGAGTTTGAAGGTGTTTCTTGGCAGAAATAATACAAACCACGCCATGTCGATTCAATTTTTTGAAATTCAGCATGGTGCATGATTTTACTTAACTGAGATGAAATCAACGCATCAATTTCAGCAATACGCTTATCAATTGATAAAGTCATATTGTCCGAAACGGTGATGGTACCTGCCATGACTTCTTTGGCAAGTTCACCGATCAGACTTTTTGCACGATCATGTTCTTGATCTGTACGCGCAATACGACTTTGTTCAACAATTGAATCTAAAAGCGAATATTCTTCAGTTGCTTCAAGGTTTGCAGCAGTTGCAGTATTAAAATTACTCATTTTCTGCCTCCACACTCAACTTACGAATTTGATCAGTGTTATGTAACACTTCATCCAGTAAATCTTCTAAGCGTTCATTATTTGAAATTTTATTACGCAAGTCAGACAGACGCTCACGCGCGGCAACTAACTTTTGTAATGGATCAACCTGTTGTACAACTTGCTCTGGAGTGAAATCGGCCATGCTCTTAAATGTAAGATCTACCGACATTTTTCCACCGTCTTCAGTCAAGGTATTCTCAACTTGAAAATTAGCACGTGGCGCTAAAGACTCCATTACCTCATCAATATTATCTAAATCAACATTAATGAATTTCTTGTCTTTTAATTTAGTTTTCTCTACTTCAGATGCCGCAGAGAAATCACCTAACACCCCAACAACGAATGGTAACTCTTTAATTTCTTTACCGTCGCCAACTTCAACATCGTAAGTCAATTGAACACGAGGAGGACGAATTCGTTGAAGTTTTTTCTGTACACTTTCACGTTTTGCCATGAGTGCTTTTCCTTGTTATTTATTCTTCAATGTATCGAAAGGTGAACCACCAGTAGCAGGTTTTTTCGCTGTAGTCTGCGGTTTTGCTGTCGTGGTGGTTTTCTTTTTGCTTGCAGCTGTAGTCGTTTGTTTAGGCTTGGTAGACGCTGTATTGGTTCGTTTTTTAGCTGGTGTTGTCTGTTTAGATTTCACATTGCTCGAAGATTCTGTACTTTTTTCACGAACATCTGCTGCAACAGACGTAGATTTATCAATCGTCGGCTGAATATAACGAATATTATCCGACAACACTTTGGCAGGAGAATAGGTCTGTTCATCTAGAGTACGATTTTCATTACTCCGCATATGATTCAGCGCATTATAAGAAATAGCGATACCTGCTAAAAAAGTGACATCAGTAAGTTCAGGCGACTGATAGTTCTTTTCTCGCAGCAGATTGACCGCTTGCAATGCTTTTAAATTGTAACCATTGGCTTGATATTTTTTGGCAATATCTACAAAGATTTCATTTTTTAAGTTCTCATTTTTCTTATTTTTTTTGTCACATAACTGATTATAAAAACCAATAATCTCTGGATCTGTATCACCTACTGCCAGTGGATAATCCTTTAAACAGGATTTTTTCACAGATGCCGCTTTATCTTTTGCAAAAACGGTTTGTGTTAAACTGACTGCTAAAATTATAGGTAATAAAACACTAAATTTATTCAAAATTGCCTCTGTATTTCTACGTGCTAAAACTTAATTTATGTGGAGAAATCACCACTTATTTTCCCGTGGGTTTTCTCTTCATTTATCAAAATTAAAAATATGCTGCAGATTTAACAAAAAATAAGCACATAGAGTCAATACAAAAATGTGCCAAATACTCCAAAGTTTGTCGACGATTTGTTTTTTTTTGTTTCATTTTATAAAAAAATCTTTTTCCTTTTTTTATTTAGTCTGTATTATATCGCCTAAAGCAAGACACTAATAATATATAAGGTGTTGATTTTAAAGTTTTTATTTTTATAGCAAGAAAAAAGAGATCACAGTCAAACTTGTAAAATTTCGTACTGTGGATTCTAAATTTGATGAGTTATTTATGAATAATTTAAAAGTTTTAATTACTAAACTTTCACCTCACGCCCGCATTTCACTCGAAAAGTCAGCCAATACATGTATTTCACAGCAAAATTATGAAATCGAAATTGAACATTTTTTACTCGAATTATTAACCTATAACAATAAAAATGACCTTCAAATACTCTTAGAAAAATACAAAGTTTCTGCAGACGGTTTGGCAGATGACCTCAAAGAAAGTATCGCTCAACTTCCAAAAGGAAATACGCGCACCCCGATTTTTGCCCAATCCATTGTGCGCTTACTTGAACAAGCTTGGTTATTAGCATCTGCTGAACAAAATCCACAAATTCGTAGTGGTCATTTACTTGTTGCACTGCTTACCGCGCCAGACTTATACCAAATTGCAGCAAGAGCCTCTTCCCTGTTCGATTTATTACCTATCGATACGATTAAACATAAATTTTTAGATCTTTGCCTAAAGAGCATTGAAAATGAAGATTTAGCAACGGTATCACCAGATGAAAAATCAGCAGCACAAACGAATGCAACAACGCCAGTTAAAACACCTGCTCTAGACCAATACACCATTAATCTAACTGAAAAAGCTAAAAATGGCGGCATAGATCCTGTGATTGGTCGTGAGTTTGAAATCCGCTTAATGCTAGATATTTTGATGCGTCGTCGTCAAAACAATCCGATTTTAACGGGTGAGCCTGGTGTCGGTAAAACGGCCGTTGTTGAAGGTCTGGCATTAAAAATTGCAACCAACCAAGTTCCAAATGCTTTAAAAAATGTCAGCATTCATACTTTAGATATGGGCTTACTACAAGCGGGTGCCAGTGTTAAAGGTGAATTTGAAAATCGCTTAAAACAAGTCATTCATGAAGTTCAAGCCTCTGCACATCCAATCATTTTATTTATCGATGAAGCACACACGTTGATTGGTGCGGGTGGTCAAGCAGGTCAAAATGATGCAGCAAACCTATTAAAACCGGCGCTTGCACGTGGTGAGTTAAGAACCATTGCCGCAACGACTTGGGCTGAATATAAGCAGTATTTTGAAAAAGATGCCGCATTGAGCCGACGCTTCCAAGTAATTCAGGTCGATGAACCGACTGAGGAAGTTGCAATTGACATGTTGCGTGCCATGATTCCCGTAATGGCAAAACATTTCAATTTACAAATTGACGATGAAGCTATTGTTACAGCAGTTCATGCATCACACCGTTATATCACTGGCCGTCAATTGCCTGATAAAGCGATTAGTGTCTTAGATACGGCTTCTGCGCGTGTTGCGTTAACTCAAAATGCACAACCTGTAAAATTGGATCAACTTCAAGCTCAATTACATAATTTGAAGCTTGAATTAGCAATTCTTGAAAATGAACATAAGAATATTCCGATTCACCACGAACGCATTGAAAATGTAAAAACACAAATATCTACGCTGGAACAAGATATTCAGTCGACTGAAACGCAGTGGAAAAAAGAACTCGAGTTTGTTCAACAAATTAAAACGCTTGAACAAGAGTCCGAGCAAAAACCAGAAAATATTGAAACTTTAAGCAATATTCGTAACCAACTGGCAACTTTACAAGGTCAAACGCCGCTGGTTTTTGAACGTGTAAATGCCCAAATTATTAATGAAATCATTTCAGACTGGACCGGTATCCCAGTTGGTAAAATGGTGAATGATGAAATTCAGCAAATTTTGAAGCTTGAAGCACAGTTAGAACAACGTGTGATGGGTCAAGATTATGCACTGCATCAACTGGTACAAGGCATTAAAACCTCTAAGGCAAAATTGGAAGATCCAAATAAACCTCAAGGCGTTTTCATGCTGGTTGGCCCAAGTGGTGTGGGTAAAACCGAAACTGCACTCGCGTTAGCAAACGAGTTATATGGTGGTGAGTCACATTTAATCACCATTAACATGTCTGAGTATCAAGAAGCACATACCGTCTCGTCTTTAAAAGGCGCTCCTCCGGGCTATGTCGGTTATGGCCAAGGCGGCGTATTAACCGAAGCAGTTCGCCGAAATCCATATAGTGTGGTTTTGCTCGATGAGATTGAAAAAGCACACAGCGATGTTCAAGAGCTATTCTACCAAGTATTCGATAAAGGTACTTTGGAAGATGGCGAAGGTCGTGTCATTGACTTTAAAAATACTACGATCTTATTGACTTCAAATGCAGGCTCAAGTGCCATTATGCAGGCCTGTTTAAATCAGCCAGTAGAAGAATGGCCGTCAGCAGAAGAACTTTTAGATGTATTAAAACCAGCTTTATATAAACAATTTAAGCCGGCATTTTTAGGTCGTATGCGTATCGTACCGTATTTCCCATTGCACGATGATCTGCTCGTACGCATTATTCAGCATAAATTAGGTAAAATCACCGCGCGTATTGAAAAACAATATGGTACGCAAACACGTTATACCGACGATTTAGTCGAATTATTATTAAGTCGCTGTACTGAGGTCGATAGTGGTGCGCGTAATGTCGATAACATTTTAAATGCGACGGTCTTACCTGCTTTAGCCACTGAATTACTCATGGCAATGAGTGAACAAAAGATTCCATCAGTCATTGAAATCGATGTCAAAGACGATGAAATTATTTATGTTTTAGATCCTAAAAGTAAACCTGCGAAAAAACGCAGCAGCAAAAAGACCAAAACCTTAGAAGCATAAGTTAGGAACGATGTAGAATATGAGTTTAGAGCTCAACGCTTTATTGCAACCGATTACGGATGATTTACCTTGCGGTAGTGATTTTTCATTTTCAAATGATTTTCATGCAATTAAAAAAGCTAAAACACAAGATGACCCGCTCTTGGATCAAGGCGACTGGATCGCAGAACCAAAACAGGCAGATTGGGGCTTTGTGCACCAAAAATCGTCAGATCTACTTCGCGAACATACAAAAGATATTCGCCTATATGGTTGGTTGCTTGAAGCGTGGACTCACATTCATGGTTTCGAAGGGATTGCCAAAGGGATTGAACTTACACAAAAAAGTTTGCAAGACTTTTGGCTACAACTTCATCCTGAAATTGAGGATGATGACCTTGATCAACGTCTAGGTCTATTACAAGGGATAATTAATCAAATCCCAACATTAATTAAATCAGTTTCAATCGTTCATGGTACGGCAGCGTATTCCCTGTCCGACTATGATCGACTGCTGCATGTTCAAAACCAAAGACGTAAATCTAACCATGAAGATGATGATCAAGAAGAGTCGTTTAATGGTATGGAACAGTTTGAACATGCCTTGTTCAATACGTCAAAATCAATTCAATACCAGTATTACCAACAGTTTTTAGATATTTTAAATCATTGGGAAAACTTAAAAACGACTCTTGATGGTTTGATGGGGTTAGATGCGCCAAGCTTTGCTGGTATTGACTCTCAAATCGAAATGATTCACTTGAGCTTGAAAAAAATCTATAAAGCAGATGCTTTTATCAATTCATCAAGTGCTGAACCTGTTCAATCAAATTCTCCAATTGAAAGCCATACACTTTCCACTGTAACTTCCGTGCAGAATGATATGCAAATAATACAACAACAGCATACACAGCAATTTAAACCTCAAGTGCAAAATCATCTTGAAAACCGTGAGCAAGCCATGAAAGTCTTGCAAGATATTGCGGACTATTTCCAAGTAAATGAGCCGCATAGTCCTGTCAGCTATATGCTGCAAAAAACCATTAAATGGTCACAAATGCCTCTGCATGAATGGTTAACTCATGTGATTAAGGATGAAAACCCTCTTGAAGCTGTACAAGAAATGTTAGGTGTTCAGCAACAAAGCAATGAATCGAATAGCGACTGGTAAAAACAATGTTTAAAGCAGAAAAAATTTTATGGGGTGAAGGATTATTTTTACGCCCACAACACTTTCAATTACAAGATGCTTATCATGAACAGCGTTTAAACCATACGGTTCGCGCAACGATACCGTTCGCTTATGGTATTCAAAGTTTAAATTTTGATGAATCACAACTCAGTACCAATACTTTGGCTTTGAATAAAGTTGAAATGATTTGGCAAGATGGCGAGATTTATCAAGCACCTGCACAAGACTTATTACCTGAGCCTGTACTGCTTGATTCATTAAATTTACGTGGTGAAATGCAAATTTATTTGGCATTACCGATCGTTCAACCGAATAAACGGAACGTCAATTTTGAAGAAAATACCCAATCGAGTCGCTATCATTCACATTTGACTCAAACTCATGATTTGTTTACAGATGCAACGGCTGCGGAAATTACTTTATTACGCCGCCGTGCAGAGTTTAAAATCTTTGAATTAGGCCAAGAACCACAGCACAATCTTGATGGTTTTCTTTACATGCCTATAGGCCGAATTAAGCGCCAAAGTTCAGGTAATTTTGTTTTAGATTATCAATTTATCCCACCAATATTACATATTAGTTCGTGTGATTCACTGATTACCGGGCTTAAACGAACGCTCAATATTATTAAAGCTAAAATTAAAACCATTCAATCGAATAATCGTGAAAACGAACAAAAGTTAATTGAATTCCGTTCAGGCGATATTGTGTCGTTTTGGTTGGTTAATGCGCTAAATACTGCGCATGCAACATTAAACCATTTATTGCAATATCCACTGATTCATCCTGAACGTTTGTATTTTGAATTATTGCGTCTGACAGGTTCCTTGCTCACCTTCTCGACAGCTTACGAAGTAGATCAGCTTCCGCAGTATCAACATCATAATTTGCAAGAAAGTTTTGCTCAATTAGATGTGATTTTACGTGAGTTGCTCGATACGATTATTTCAAATCGATATATCAGTATTAACTTGAAAGAAACCCGTCAATCCTACTGGGTGGGCAGTCTTGAAAGTGACAAAATTACTCGTGATTCTCGCCTGTATTTAGCTGTTTCAAGTAGCGTGATGCCGACACATGACATTATTTCTTATGTACCGCTGCGCTTTAAAGTCGGTAATACCGTTGATGTTGAACAGCGTGTCATGGCGGCCTTACCTGCTGTTCCATTGCAACATATGATGCAAGTGCCAACAGCAATTCCAGTACGTTCAGGTGTGAGTTATTTTGAAGTTGAGCCAAATAATGATTTGTATCAACGTATGCTTGATTCTGAATCGATTTGCGTTTACATACCAGCTGGCTTCCAAGATATCTCGATTGAACTTATTGCAGTGATGAATGGTTAAGGAGCAATCATGAATATTTCAAATAATGCCCCTTCACTTTTTGACGATGGTCAAATTGGATTAGGCTCTTCAAAACCAAGTGCTGAACCGAAAATCAACAGTTCAACCAATTTAGTTGATCTACTGCATGATGGTTTTTACATCGTATTTTTACTCAAAAATCAATATGTTCCATCCAGCCCTGAAAGTTTCAGGACAAAAATTATGGATCTATTAAACCGATTTGAAAGCCAAGCCCGTAAGCTTCAATTCAGCAATGAAGATATCACGGACGCAAAATATGCCTATTGCGCTTTATTAGATGAAACCATTGTCACCCAACAAGATGCACGTTTTTTTGATTTACAAAACAATTGGATGATGAATCCACTGCAATTAAGTCTTTTTGGTTCACAGCTAGCAGGTTATCGTTTTTTTGAAAATTTAGAGCAAATTCGTTCTAAGAATAAAGATCGTTTAGCAGCACTTGAAGTTTATCATTACTGCATGCTCCTTGGTTTTCATGGTAAATACCGACTTGAATCGATTGAAATGCTCAATTCACTCGTTGCACGTGTCGGCGATGAAATTGATTATATGAAAGGTAAAAAGGCGTTTTCGCCTTTCGCGGCACTGCCGGATCAAATTAAAAATATTATTCACCGTGAATTACCATTTTTTTGGATCATTATCTTTTGGGCATTGTTTGCTGTATTAGCATTTGGTGGACTGAAATATATGTTATCTAGCCAAAATAATCAGGCGTTATCACAATATCAAAACGTCATAACTGCCCCATCGGAACAGGCTTATATCACCATTCATTTACCATAAGACTTAGACACCATGGCAAACGAAAAATCGAATAACGTTAGAATTTTACAGTCGACTCAAAAAAATAATTTACCGCCTTTAGCTCATGCTGCTATCGGCTTTCTTGTTGGTGCAGCGGTGATTATTGTTGTTGGCCTGGGATATTTTTATCTAAGTTCTGACGATCAGCCTGCAAATGCAGAAATGACAACTTCTGCCCCAACTGAAGATAAAGCTGAAACTGAGGCATCCGCTGTACCCCGTCAAAACGAAAATGAGCAAGCTTCAGCTGAAAAAGCACCGCAAACCGTTCATGCAACTGAAGAAAAAGATCAGGATAGTGGTTTATATTCGAATGATTTAGCTACTGCTTTCAATCATGGCAATACGACTAAGGTAACTCAGCCTGTTCAAGCTGTAGCGAATAACCGTTCACCTTTTGAAATTACCCAACCACAGCGTCCCGTTGTAGCTGCTACAACAACAGTTAAACAACATATTCCAGCTACATTAGCAAAACCAAAAGCTGCACCAACAACAGCCAAGGTGACCAAGCCTACAGAGCCATCTACAAAAGCAGCAAAAGAAGATGAGCACTTTGAAGAGCCGATGGGCGGAACGCAAATTTCTGAAACAAAACGTCCGAAAGTGGTTGCTGCAACAAACACGGCGAATGCGACTGTGAGCGCTACAGTTTCCCCATGATCATCTTTTTGGTTAGTTGTTTCTTTGTCTTAGCACTGGTGACAGTGCTTTGTTTTTCTTATGAACTCAGAATTAAAGTTCAGGATTTTTTCTTTCAAATCATTCCACAAAGTAAAAAAAGAATTCAGCACGCCAAAAATTTTGCTTATGAACTGAACTATGCAGCAGCACCACAACAGATTCAATCACACTGGCATTTACAACAATGGTGGATATTATTTGCAGGCTTTTTACTGTTTGCCAGTATTTTATTATTTGCTTTTACTCGCCCGATTACTGCAAGTAAAGTAGAAGCTGATTATTTACGTAAAGTCGATCCACAAATTTACGCTATGCTCGATGGACAGGTTTTAGATGCACCTCCTGAAGTTGAAGAATATCTTGTTCAAGAGGCAATCGCAGAAGAAGCAGCAATGGTTGAGCAGCCATCTGTTATGGCCTTAAGTTTCAATCCAGAAGTTCAAGATATCCATACGCATTCATACTCTACGGATATACCTTCAGCAGATCGTAAATGGCATAAAATGAACCCACGTTATAAGCAGCGTTTATTGATGGTGTTTAAAATTATGCGTGAACAACATGGCTATGAAATGGTTTTACTCGAAGGTTATCGTAGTCCAGAACGTCAAAATAATTTAGCCACCAATAAAAATACCACTCGTGCCCGTGGCTTCCAAAGTTATCATCAGTTTGGTTTAGCAGCTGATGTTGCATTTAAACGCAATGGCAAAGTGGTCATTACTGAACGAGACCCTTGGGCTATGCGTGGTTATCAACTTTATGGTCAAGCCGCTGAGTCTGTTGGTTTAACATGGGGCGGACGCTGGAAATCTATTCAAGATTATGGTCATACAGAATATCGAATGCCAGGGCTGAAAAAAACAGCAGAGATGGCTGCATTACTCACGTCTGAAGGTCAACTTCAAGCCAATAATATTTCGATTGAATAATTTCGATGTTGTGCCTTCAGAATATCAGTGAAGGCACACTGTATTATTCTAGATAATTTTGTATTTCTTCTACAACTTTAGCTGTTTTTTCAGCATGTAACCAATGGCCTGCGCCTTCTACCTCAACAATTTTCGCTTGTGGAAATTGGTGTTCTATAGCCTTAGTATGTTCCGCTTTTGAAATATAAGGTGACTCTCCACCTTTGAGGAACAATACAGGCAGTTGCCAAATATTTCCGACATTTTCCCAACCAATAATTTGGTCATACTGTTGATACAACGCATCTACATTAAACAACCATTGTCCTTTACTAAACGACTTGAGTAGAAACTGTATCACCATATCCGAATGAATATACTCACGCATAATTTCAACCGCTTCTTGTCTAGATTGAATTTGCGCATTATTTACGGCGATCAATGCTTTAAAAATTTCATCATGATGACGTTCTTGATATGCAAAGGGCGCGATATCCAATACAACAAGTTGCTCTACCCGCTCTGAGATTAAAGCCAATTGCATTGCGACCTTGCCTCCCATGGAATGGCCAATCACTGAAAACTTATCGATGCCAATCGCATCTAATGTTTCGAGTACATCGTTTGCCATCTCACGATAATCCATTTCTGTACTTTGAGGTGATTTACAATGATTTCGTAAATCAAGCTGAATGACAGAATGTGAATTTTGAAAAGCTCTGGCAAGCATCCCTAAGTTACTGAGGCTGCCAAATAAACCGTGAATAAAGACTAGCGGGTGCGTTTCGCCCTCTAATTTTTGATGATATTCGTAATTTAGGATCATTTTTGAATACTTTGCTATGTTGATATTATGATGCCTAGTTGACGGAATGAAATCAAATGACAGTTAAAAACTATTAGTCTTACTTAGGCTATTTGTATGTGGTATATGATTTAACTTGCTTAGGCTATTTCATAAATGAAATAGCCAACCGCAATCAACCTAAAAGATCTTTGTCTTTAATTTGCAGATTTAAAGTGATTAAAAGGAATTTTTAAATAGCGAATACCATTCCCTTCTGGTTTTGGAAATTTACCTGCATCCATATTGATTTGTATTGCAGGTAAAATCAGTTTTGGCATAGCCAATTTTGCGTCACGCTGAGTTCGCATTGTGACAAAATCTTCTTTTTTCGTACCAACGTGAATATGAATATTCTGCTCCTTTTGTGCATGTACACTGCTTTCACAGCAGTATTCTGACCGATTTTCTGGTAAATAGTCATGGCATAAAAACAAGCGCATTTCAGGTGCTAACTGATAAATCTTTTGTACTGAATCGAATAATACTGCTGCACTGCCCTTGGGAAAATCACAGCGTGCTGTGCCATAATCAGGCATAAATAAGGTATCACCGACAAACACAGCATCATCACCAACCACATAGCTCAGACAAGCAGGTGTGTGTCCAGGCGTTGGAATGTTATACGCATTTAACTCGCCGATTTTAAATGCTTCATGATCTGCAAATAAATAATCAAAAGACTGATGTGAATTAAAATATTTCACATCAAAATTATAAATGGCGCTGAATGTTTCCTGCACAATCTTGATGTTATGGCTCATCGCAATTTTGCCACCAAGAACCTGTTTTAAATATTGTGATGCCGTTAAGTGATCTGCGTGCACATGCGTTTCTAAAATCCATTCTACGCTTAGGCTATTTTCTTGAATATAGCGAACAATCAAATCTGCATGCTTCGTTTGAGTAGTTGCAGAAGCAGCATCATAATCCAATACACTGTCTATAATCGCACATCGTTTTGTTTGTAGATCAGATACCACATAACTGAATGTATTGGTATTTTCATCAAAAAAAGGTTGTACCTGTGCACGCTTTGACATTAATTTGCTCCCGCAAATTTTCGATGTAGATAGACGCCTGCAAACATCGCCACAACAAAATAAATTGCTTGATAGTAGCCAAGTCCAATCAAAGTAAAGGCTGGCGCTGGACAGATTCCTGCAATTCCCCAACCTATTCCAAAGATAACACTCCCCATGATGAGTTTTGCATCAATTTGATTATTACTCGGTAATTCAATCGCCGTCCCATCAAAGGTTGTCGGTTTTGATTGACGAACGGCCATTTGAAATGGAATAAATGCAACTGCAATGGCTCCCATCATCACAAAAGCTAAACTCGCATCCCACTGCCCTGTTATATCAAGGAAACTTAAGACCTTTTCTGGATTAGACATGCCAGAAATCATTAAACCTAATGAGAAAATTCCACCAAAAATAAAAGCCAATATATTTTTCATCATTAAGCTCCGATTACATGTCTCATTACATAAACTGTGATAATCCCTGCCAACATAAAACTAGCAGTTGCAACGAATGAACGCTTAGAAAGACGACTAATACCGCAAATGCCATGTCCGCTTGTACAACCTGAACCTAATCGCGTTCCGAATCCAACCAATACCCCGGCAATGATCATCATCCATGGGCTTGCATCAAGTTCAATTGTCACAGAGGTCATTTTCCCGTAGATAAAAGGCACAATAAAAAGTCCCGCTAAAAACCATATCGCAGGTGTTTTTAAAATCGTTTGAGGATTCAACATTTGCGCAATTAAACCACTGATACCGGCGATTCGACCATGTACGTATAGGTAGCCAACTGCGGCTAGGCCCAATAAGGTCCCGCCGAGAAAAGCGGTTAGAAAGGGATGCATATTCATCAGCCACAAAAACAATATATGTTTTTATAATATGTTATTTAAAAAAAGATGCAAGCCCTCCAACCGAAATATTCGTTCTGACTTGCCTTTTCCTGATTGAAAAATTCAACGTTTCAAGAGTGTTTGATTAATTTATTTAGAAATAATTTATAAACTTGAAAAATCACGAAATATATCCTCGGAGATTTTTCAATAAAGGCTGTTTATTATGAAGTTAATTGAAATAATAGATAGTTTATAGATCAATACTGATATCGCTGAGTGCATCGCTCACCCACGTTAAAGCATCTGAACCCAATTCTATAATATTCGAACCAATTTCAGCTAAGTCGGTCAAATCTAGAGAAGATAAAGGATCAAATGATGTACTATTTTTTTGCTGTTCTTGTTCAGCTTGCTGCTCAATGGCTTGATCAAGATGAGTTTGATCTAATGGAGATGAGTTTGAATGTTGTTGTAATTCATAGTCGTTATTTTGCATAGGTTCATCCTGTTATTTTGTTTTTTATTACGTTCAGTTGATATTAATTTGGCTCAAACTCTTTGAGCACCTTATCTACAAACCACCAAGGTAAACGCTGAATACCTGAATTCATCTTTAAAATTTCAGCTTGTTCAATTTCCGCAATGAAAGAAGCATGCTGTCCATCGGCAGAGTTATCAAATAAATAACTACGATCCGTTGCTTCTACCGCCTGCATTAACAGATCCATACTTCGATAATAACGTTCGCGAATTTTTTGTTCTGGCACACCATGTCCACCCGTTTTCACGCGGTACTGAACACGTGAAATATTGATAACAGGATCAATAGTGGAAACATAATATAGATAGGTTCGAAAGCCTTTTCTTTTTGCTTCGCGTAGAAACTCCACCTTGGAAATATGGGACATCACCGTTTCAAAGGTAAAACTAATTTTTAGTTCTAAAAACTGCAAACGGATGTAATCGATAATTCTTGCACAAAGATATGAATCAATCTGATCTGGATGAAATTCAATTTTCCACGGATCTAATATCTGAGGTTTTCGTGCTAATAGCGGAATAAATTCTCCATCAGCGGGACGCTTTTTCGTATATAGAAAGTCAATTAGTGCTTCGGATTTTAAAGCGGGATGGTAATCCAACAAATTGAGCCGGTGTGAATGTTTCAGTTGAGCTTCGAGTTCATCCGCATTTAAATATGCCCCAATATGATGGGGCAATAAATATTCTTTAACTGTGCTTTTACCTGAACCATTTGGACCCGCGAACATTCTAATGCGAGGTTGTGGAGGCATGTATTAAACAATTTCCTCTATTTTCTTTTTTCGTTTTAAAATTTTTGGTAGATCATCCACTTGTACAAAGTCGGCTGATACATCTTTTATTTGTACTTCTTGACCATTTTGCAGACGTTGAACCAGTTGTAGACCTTTTACATAAACCACAGTGGATGACGCACTTGCTTGTTCAAAAGCATGGCGAAATGCATGGATAGCAAGGCTCGGGATCATATCGTCCTCATATTGGCTTGCTTTCATTACTGAAGTATAAGCTGTCATGTAACAACTCCTCAAACATCAAAAATAATGTGTTCAATCATCTTATCATACTCGCAATATTTGTCTATTTATCCATCAGTCATCCTGAGAAGAAATTGATAAAAATTCAAAATGCTTAAATCATTTGATTGTATTGCTCGAAAAGAATGTCGTATATGAGTCAATGTGTGTGGATAGTAAAGCAAGAATTATGTAAAAGTTACCTACATTGGATTTATCACCCAATTAAGCATTTAATTTTTCACAAAAAAATAGCCACTTATTCAGTGGCCAAAAGAGAACGACATCAACAAGTTGATGTATTAGTACTGACCTATGCAACAGGACCAGGGATGTTTGTTGCATATAAATCGTTCTAACTTGATCATAATAATGTGATGGACTTGTCAATTTAAGCATATTTTATATCATTTTCTGACAATCTACATTTTCAACTTCTAAGATTATTAGAAACTGCACCTATAGTGAATAATGCTGTAATAATTTTGAAATATTAGACCATTTCGAATTATGAAAAATAGAACAAAATGAAAGAAAGTTAGACTAGAGCCCAAAAGTTTAAGCAGAGAAATTTAAACCTAAATTATTTTGTAGGACTCGAACAAAATGCACTTTCGTTTAAGCCAGATGACTGCATACTCTGTTGCTGTTGTTGTAAATAGTGCTGTGAAGCCACTCGCATTAGATTGGCCATTTCAAGAGCTGAGTTTTGCTGAGATATTTCTAAAATCTGTCGATATGCATTCAATCTTAAACAAAATGCTTGAGTTTGCTGCTGACCCGTTGCAGTAGATGTAGGGTCATCTAAAATGGCTTTGGTTGAATTAATTTGCTCAGTATATGTATGTATCTGAGCATTATATTCAGCTTGAGTCAGTTGTGGAGTAACCGCTTCATTCACATTTGCATATGCTACAGAAGCAGTAAACACAGAAAAAATAAAGACATAAAGTTTATACATCAACGGAGAATGCATAAATTAAGCCTCATCACCTTCTTTCCAGACATCTTCATAATCATCAGCATCGATCATAAAACGATAGCCCACATCCAAAGCTAAATACGGTAGCACTTCAGGCACAACATCTTGCAGTTTACGCACAGTCATTGTTTCAAAGTTATCTGCGCCTTCAAGCTCGCCGCCATAAATATACCAACTGACATTTTCATCACCTTCTGCAGGCTTACGAATACCAACTATTGGATCTTTATTTAAGGTATGGACAGCCACAGCAATTACATCATTGCCCTGCACTTCTACATATGCAGAACCCACTTCTTCACATAAAAGTTTTTGTTCTGCAATCAGTTCTGCCAAAGGTGATGAATTTTGCGTATGTTTTGCCATGTTTGTTCTCAGGCCATATAGGTTTCGGGCATTCTACCGTGAATTACACTTATATAGATAAATTTTTTCCGTGCGAAAGCATTCGTGCCTTGTTTTATCAATTCATTTATAACAAAAGACTCAATGCTGTAGATTCCATGTAAAGGTATAAACAGGAATAAAGGAAACTTAATTTAAGACATATACCGCTCAAACACAGAAATAGACGAAAAAAAATAGAATCAACATTCAAACAGCAAGCTTCTTTACCACCACAGATTTAACTTTTGCCAATGCCTGTGCAAATTTGGACAAATACCCGATTTTCCAAACTTACATGATTTATGAAAGAAATCGTCAATGCCTTGCACGTTTCATAGATTCAAAACACTGACTAGAAAATACACAGGATGGTTAATACGCTTATATATAGGTCTATAAAGTATGACTTAGCTAGGCAATAAATGTTCATCATATCTAAAGCTGCCTACTTATAAGGAAATGCTCCCACAGAATATTTAATTCGCTAAGGCAAACAAAATATCTAGCTTGAGCCCTATCATCTATGAAAAAAATTTCATTGGCCTAGAAATATGCTTTATAAACCATAGAAAAAGTAACTATCTTTTAATTTTTATATACTTAGCACACAAACCTGATTTATTCTTTCAAATAACTCGATTGAAAACTGAGAACAATTTAGATTCCTTTACGCGTGAAATAAGTTAAACCTTAGAATTTTTAATACGCTGAATAAATACTATCTTTACGACTATGCATGCGTAGGCAGTTCAACTGACGATCTATAAGACAAATGTACAGGCCATCTCACCTTTCAGATCATTTGTATTGGTTATTGCTACACGAATGCACCACGATAAAGCAAGTTTACACAAAAGATATCAACAGTTTTAGCCAATTGGGTTTAAAATGATGCCCTACAATATAATGATAAAAAATGTAATCTTTTAACATTGCCAATTCTCTGCAAAGTTCGCATTATATAGCCCATTCTCGGCACATGCTTTTCACGTCAATTCAAAGAAATTATAAAAAAAATGTGGAATTTTATGCCATAATGAGCAAACTTTGCAGGTATCTTGCAAAGTAAATTTGCAACTTTTTATTGGAGCAGGCTGAATGAGCTCGACCATTTTGGTCATTCATGGACCGAATCTCAACTTACTGGGAAAACGTGAACCCGAAGTTTATGGCTATCTAACACTCGAAGATATTAACCAAAAACTGATTTCACAGGCTCAAAACGCTTCCATTTCTCTCGACACTTTCCAAAGTAATTGGGAAGGCGCTGTCGTCGACCGAATTCATCAAGCGCAACAAGAAGGCGTTCAATTTATCATTATTAACCCAGCAGCCCTAACACATACTTCGGTTGCTGTGCGTGATGCCCTCCTTGGTGTAGCCATTCCGTTTATCGAAGTACATCTATCAAATGTCCACGCTCGCGAAGCATTTAGACATCACTCCTATCTATCTGATAAAGCCGTTGGCGTTATTTGTGGTTTAGGTGCAAAAGGCTATGCCGCAGCACTAGACTTCGCCATCGAAAAAATTCAACCAACTTCTCAATCTTAATTAGGAATACTGTTCATGGATATCCGTAAAATCAAGAAACTCATCGATTTGATGATTGAATCTGACTTACAGGCGATTGAAGTTAAAGAAGGCGATCAATCGATTGCTCTAACTCGTCGCAATCCAGTAGTTGCTGCCGCTGCGCCTGCTATGGCTGCTCCTGCCGCTGCGCCTGCTGCACCTCGTTCACCACGTGGTGCTGTTGAGCCGTCTCCTATGGTTGGTGTGTTCTATGCTGCGCCAAATCCAGGTGAAGCACCATTTGTGAAAGTTGGTCAAACTGTATCTGCTGGTGAAACACTCGGTATCATCGAAGCAATGAAAATCATGAACCCAATTGAAGCAACTCAAAGCGGTGTAATTGAAGAAATTTTGGTTAAAAATGGCGAAGTGATCCAATTCGGTCAACCATTATTCCGCTATCGCGCTTAAGACCACGGGGAATCACAATGTTGCAAAAAGTTTTAATTGCAAACCGTGGTGAGATTGCGCTCCGCATCACCCGCGCTTGCAAAACTTTAGGAATTAAAACCGTAGGGATTTATTCCGATGCCGACAAAGACCTAATGCACTTACGCTTCTGTGACGAAGCAGTGTGTATTGGACCAGGTGCCAGCAGCGAAAGTTATCTCAATATCCCTGCCATTATTACAGCGGCTGAAATCACCGGTGCAGATGCCATCCATCCAGGTTATGGTTTCTTATCTGAAAACGCTGAGTTTGCAGAAATTGTAGAAAACTCAGGTTTTATCTTTATCGGTCCGCGTCCTGAACACATTCGCTTAATGGGGAACAAAGTTTCTGCCATTATTGCGATGAAAAAAGCTGGCGTACCAACAGTTCCGGGTTGTGACCATGCTGTAACGATTCACAATGCATTGGCAGAAGCCAAAGAAATTGGCTTCCCATTGATTGTAAAAGCTGCCTCAGGTGGTGGTGGTCGTGGTATGCGTATCGTTGAACGTGTAGACACGCTACTCGAATCTGTACAAGCCGCTCAACGTGATGCGGAAATGTGGTTTGGTGACGACACCGTTTATATGGAACGTTTCCTTCAAAAGCCACGCCATGTCGAAGTGCAAGTTCTTGCAGATGGTAATGGCCATGCAATTCACCTTTATGATCGTGACTGTTCATTGCAACGTCGCCATCAAAAAGTGCTTGAAGAAGCGCCTGCACCGGGTTTACCTGAAGAAGCACGTGCGCATATTCTTGAAGCATGTGTAAATGCTTGTAAATTGATGCAATACCGTGGTGCTGGTACATTTGAGTTCTTATTTGAAGAAGGTGAATTCTTCTTTATTGAAATGAATACTCGTGTACAAGTAGAACATCCTGTTACTGAGCAAGTAACTGGTGTGGATATTATCGAGCAACAATTACGCATTGCTGCTGGCTTAGGTTTGGATCTTCAACAAGAAGATATTCAACTTAAAGGTCATGCGATTGAATGTCGTATTAATGCAGAAGATCCATCTACATTTATGCCTTCACCGGGTAAAATCGACCATTTTTATGCACCGGGTGGCGCAGGTATCCGATTAGATTCTCATATCTATCAAGGATATAGCATCCCACCATACTATGATTCAATGATTGCAAAACTCATTGCGCATGGTAAAGATCGTGAAACCTCTATTGCGCGCATGAAACAAGCTCTGGAAGAGATTATCTTAACTGGCGTGAAAACCAATATTCCGCTACATAAAGATTTGATTCTTCAAGATAAAAATTTCTGCGAACAAGCTATGGATATTCACTATCTTGAAAAGCATTTATTGAAAAAAGTCGAAGGACATGAAGATAAATAAATCTTCAACGTCAAAAAAACCACTCAAATGAGTGGTTTTTTATTTTCATAAGAAGAAATATCAATATGTCATACTTAAGGCAAAACTCGACGCAATGTCGCAAAACACTGCTGAGCCTGATCATTGGCACAGAAATTAATAACCGATGGACTTTTCCACTTTACAAAGTACTGTGAAATTTCGCCGGTTTGATCTTGAATATTGCCCGAACAATCCATCTGATTATTGTCATATTTTACTTGTAAAATCAGTGCTGGAATTTGCACATTCGGATCTTGCGCAGGTTGATAGTCATATACCCCAGATGACCACTCTTCACCACTTTTGATCACTACATCATTATTGCTCTTAAAATTATAATATTCGACGCACTTTTTGTTGGTCGGAATTTCCATGCCCCATAAGCCAACCAATTCAGAACGTGTTGTCACCCTAAAGCTATTTATAGCTTCAACTTGATTTTTAGCCTCTGAATTTTGAGTTGTATTCTTATTATCTGCCGCCATCACCAACGATGAACTCAACATGAGTAAAACTGTAAGATATGCTATTTTCATACATTTAATCAGTCATATAAATCATGCTCTTAAAGTAACACATTTTTTTACAAATCCGCGGTTTATCACATTTTCATAACAATCATTTTTCATCTTTATCCAGAAAATCAATCTCCGTTAACGAAACTACAAATCAGCTAAATGCCAAACAAATCACACTATTTACAATAAAATAATATAAAATCTTTTTTATCGTTTAATATTCGAAAAAAACGAATTCTCCCATATTTAACTTAGGCTTACATAAGCTAATGAAACTGCATTCGAATAGTCTTGCTCCGCTTAATGCACGCCACAGCATGGCTTTTGTCATAGTCGCTGCAGTTATTCTTTGCTGCTGCTTAGTCGGTATTTTCAGCCGCCCATTAAGCTATTTAGCGATTTTTTGGCCTGCGAATGCAGTATTGTTAGCAATATTCTTAAGGTTCCCTAAACTGAGTAATCTGGGAGGATGGTTAGGTGCATTTACCGGTTATATGCTCGCAGATTTAGTGACGGGCAATTATTTCCAACTCACTTTATTTCTCACTTTTTCAAATTTAACCAACAGCATGGTATCGCTATTTTTTATGCGATATTTTCAGGTGAACTATCAAAACTATAATAAAGGTTTCACCTTTCTGACCATGATTGTCATCATCGCCTGTGGTGGATGCCTTGCAGGTGCTCTTTTTGCTATTTTCACTGTGCCTTATATCCCCAACACGTTTATGTCGACCGATCGATTGTCGATTGATTTTGGTATGTGGTGGATTACTGAAATATTAAATGCGCTGATTATATTACCGCTTATTCTGTCTTTTCCTAAACTGGCCGATCTTAAACTGTATTGCAAAGACCGACGCAATCAAAGCTTTCAAATCAACAAGATATTTCCAGCTATTGCGGTTATCTTCTGCGTATTTTTAACGACAGTGACTACTGGTCCGGGCGCAATTCTCTACCCTTTAGCGGCTCTGATTTGGGCAGCTTTAACCTATCGATTATTTACCCTATCTCTGATTAATGCCGTAGTCATTTTAGCGACCTATTACAATTTAAATGCCTTCTATTTACATGATTCATCACTCACCTACTTGTCTACAGCCATTTCTGTACGCATTGGCCTTGCCATGCTGATAATCGCTCCATTAATTCTTTGTATTATTAGCCGCAATCGGCACGAACTGTATAAAGAAGTTTTATACCTTGCAAATCATGATAGTTTAACGCATGCGATGAATCGTCGATATTTTTTCGAGCAAGGTGAGCTTTACCTACAAAACCAAATTCAGCTTAACTTTTCCATTATCATGATAGATATTGATCATTTTAAACAATTGAATGATCAATATGGGCATTATGTCGGTGACCAAGTTTTACAGGAATTTTCTGGTATTGTACGTAAGAATTTGCGTGAAACAGATTTATTTGCACGTATAGGTGGTGAAGAGTTTAGTATATTACTTACCAACATTGCAGCACCTGAAGCCCAAGGTATCGCTGAACGTATCCGAAAAGTCGTTGAAACCACACCTATTTTCATTGATGAACAAAATACGATTTATATTACGGTGAGTATTGGTCTGATTCATCAGTCTTTGCCCAATGCTCCAAGTTTGCAAAGTATGATTAATCAAGCCGATCAGGCCTTATATCAAGCCAAAGAGCTCGGCCGTAATCAGGTGATTTTAGTCCATTGAGACTTATCAATATACTGAATTGCTTCAAGCTGGCTTTTGAATCGTTTTAGGCAAGCCCACGACCAAAAACATGGCAGGTAGAACCGCCAGTCCTGCGATCATAAAAATAACGGGTCCCGAAAGCATGTCCCAATATCGACCTGCTAAAATACTGCCACTCGCAACACCTAAGCCCCACATGGTACTGTATAGCGCTTGACCTCGCCCTTGTTGACTTGCGGTAAAATTTTGAAAAATGATTCGCATCGCGATTAAGTGGAATAATCCAAAACTGAAGGCATGAATCGTTTGCGCAGCAAATTGAGTGATAAACACCGCCGGATATAAGCCTACAATCAACCATCGCATCCCTGTTAGCCCCAAACAAATGAGCACTAAGTTACGCCAAGAATATCGATTAAAAAAGACATTGGCATAGGCAAACATAATGATTTCCGCAATGACTCCGACAGACCATAAAAAACCGATTTGGCTCGTCGAAAAATCGGCCTGCTTAAGGTAATTGCTATAAAAACTATAAAACGGTGCATGCGAAAAGAGCAGAAAAAATTCAATGATAAAAAAACTCGCTACAATAGGCCGTTTTAAGATAGGCCAAAGTGGTTCAAGTTTTTTCTGTGAAGATGGTGCAGTAGCGGGCTCTTTAATCGTAAATGACCAAATAAATGCGAGAAATGCAATGCATAACAACATGATAGGAAGCATGGAAACAGGTATTATTTCTAGCAAAGCCCCTATTCCAAATACCCCAACAATGAAACCAACTGATCCCCATTTTCTGACTTTTCCATAAAGTTCTGCACGCCGCTCAGCTAACCAAAATAAAGTTACTCCTTCAAATTGAGCCAATATGGCATTTTGAAAGAAACTAAAAACCAGCATGAGTAATGCAACAGACTGAAAACTGTTGGGAATTATAAAAATCAGAAACCAAATACAGGCTTCCATCCATGTTGCGATTCGAACTAAAAGCATGCGCTTGCCGGATTTATCTGCAATCCAACCCCAAATAAATGGGGCAAAAAAACGTGTCACAATTGCAATCGAAGATAAAACCCCTATTTCTTGATAATTAAACCCTTGATCCTCTAAATACAAACTCCAATACGGCATGAATGTACCCACTATTGAATAATAGAAAAAGTAGAATCCACCTAGTTTTGTTTGGATTGGAATTGATTGCATTTGGTTATATTCACTTGTATTTTCAAACACTTAAATAAGTTAATGGTTATATAAGATTGCACTCATTTGGCTGTATTTGTAGCTCAACAGTCTACAAATGAGTCTACAAATTGCAAAAAAATATTTTTTTTGATTTTTTGTAGACTGCTTTAAAAACTCATTAATTTTCACTATTTTATCACTGTTTTTCGCATAAAAGAAAAACCGCCCGAAGGCGGTTATTTTTGACGATGAAAGTTATAAATCTTTTGGAGTATTTATTTTATTGACGAGCTAGAGATGGAAATAAACATTCAACAATACGTTGGGTACTCCATAAACCAATTTCTTGATGATGCATATGAGGCGCTAAATACTTTAGAAGTTTGTTGATCTTATATCCTGTATTCGTATTTCCATCAAATTGTTTCTTAAGCTCAGCCATTTCATGGTTAGCTAAATAATTAAATGAATTGGTCTCTAGGAAGTTTTTCACATACTCATTATTCACTTGATTTTGCTTAGGATCTATAGATTTGCCAGCAATCCAATCATAAATAAAAGTTTTTTCAACAGCATTAAACACTCCAAACATTTTACCATCTTCGTCGTGAATCATCTGCCAAAATCTACTCTCTTCAGGTGGTCGATTCAATTTTATCCAGCCCATACGTACAAGCTCAAAAATAAACTCTTCAACACTATCATCTTCAGACAGCCATTCATTCGTCGTTCTATTGTTAAACATACATTTATTACTATGCATATGTTTACCAACGATCGCCTTTTTCTTAAATATTTCTAGCACCATCTTTTCAGTGCTTAAATTTTTAATTATCTGAACTGAACTCATTCCTTTGTTATTTAGGAGATAGCCGATTTTGAGTTTACGAATGAAAGAGGTGGATCAGGAAATTTGAACAACACTTATAAGTGATATTTTGCTCCCCAAATGATGTTATAAACATCAATATATGGAGTATTTTATGGCACGTAGACCAAGAAGAAATCATTCAAATGATTTTAAAGCTAAGGTAGCACTTGCTGCGATTAAAGCAGAAAAAACACTTGCTGAATTGAGTGCTGAATTTGATGTTCATCAAAACCAAATTATCGACTGGAAAAATCAACTGATTTCAGCTTCCTCGCAAGCTTTCGAGCAATCAAAAGCTCCAACAGAACCACCCATCGATCTAAAAAAACCACATGCAAAAATCGGTGAGCAGGCATTAGAAATTGATTTTTTAGAAGGTGTGTTGAAGAAACTGGGCCGCTTCAACCACAAAAGTTAATCGATGACTCACTTCAGATTTCAGTATCTAAGCAAGCTCAGCTGCTGAAAGTCTCCCGTGGTTGTTATTACTATCGCCCAAAACCTGTGAGTGCATCAGATCTGAAGCTGATGCGGTGTATGGATGAGTTACATATGCAATACCCTTTTGCAGGTAGCCGTATGATGCGTGATTTGTTGAATCGTCAAGGACATCATATAGGACGACGTCATATACGTACTTTAATGAAGAAAATGGGCATTAATGCGTTATATTGCAAACCAAATTTAAGCCAGGCTAATCAAGCTCACCGCAAATATCCATATCTGCTCAAAGGATTGGCTATTCAGCGCAGTAATCAAGTGTGGTCTACGGATATAACGTATATCCCTATGGCAAAAGGCTTTGTTTATTTATGTGTTGTGATTGATTGGCATAGCCGCAAGGTACTTGCGCATAGAGTATCGATTAGTATGGAGGTTACATTTTGCATAGAAACATTAAATGAAGCTATTGAAAAATATGGTCGACCTGAAATATTTAGGGTCTGTTGACATTTGTTGATTAAAAAAATAGCGAGATAGTAAAATTAAATCGCCAAACCCAATTTTACACTCGCTATGCCTCGAACAATGCTAAATGATCAACACTGGTCCAAGTTACTTGC